>NZ_JBGCCX010000111.1:0-30331 GCF_045105015.1 Psychroserpens sp. | reverse complement strand
CTGTACGCTTAACAAGATCCACAACATCTTGTTCTAAAATACTTTTTGCAGTATCCAAACCTGCTTTACTGAATTCTTCAATAATCCAGCCTTCTATTTCATCTGTAAATTCGCTTAACTCAACATCTTCCTCAGCGCCTTCTCTAAATACATCAATTTCGTAACCGGTTAAATGACCAGCCAATCTAATGTTATGACCACCTCTACCTATAGCTTTAGACACTTCTTCAGGTTTCAATAACACTTCAGCACGCTTTCCTTCTTCATCAATTTTTATTGATGTTACTCTCGCTGGACTAAGTGCTCTTGTAATAAACAAATTAAGGTTATTAGTATAATTGATAACATCGATGTTTTCATTTCCTAACTCACGAACAATTCCATGAATTCTTGAGCCCTTCATACCAACACATGCTCCAACTGGATCAATTCTGTCATCATATGAATCAACGGCTACTTTAGCTTTTTCACCCGGAATACGAACCACTTTTTTTATGGTAATCAAACCGTCAAATACTTCTGGTATTTCTTGTTCAAATAATTTTTCAAGAAATACAGGTGCAGTTCTTGACATTATTATTGCTGGTTTATTTCCTTTTAACTCTACACTTTCAATAATTCCTCTTACATTTTCTCCTTTTCTGAAGAAATCTGAAGGGATTTGCTTATCCTTTGGAAGAATAATTTCGTTACCCTCATCATCTAATAGAATGATTGCTCTATGTCGAATGTGGTGGACTTCAGCTGAATAAATCTCACCTTCTAAATCTTTAAATTGCTTGTAAATATTAGTATTGTCATGCTCATGAATCTTAGAGATTAAGTTTTGTCTTAATGCTAAAATCGAGCGACGCCCTAGATCTACAAGTTTAACTTCTTCTGCTACATCTTCTCCAACTTCAAAATCAGGTTCTATTTTTTGAGCTTCAGATAAAGCAATTTCTTGATTTGGCTCTTCAACTTCATCATCAGCAACAACAATTCTATTTCTCCAAATCTCTAAATCTCCTTTATCTGGATTAATAATGATATCAAAATTATCATCATCACCGTATTTCTTCTTTAAGGCATTTCTCAAAACATCTTCTAAAATCGCCATTAACGTTACACGATCGATTAACTTTTCATCTTTAAACTCTGAAAAAGAATCAATTAACGCAATATTTTCCATTACTCTTATGAATTAAAATTTTATTACAACTTGAGCTTTACTTATCGAATCGTACGATAATTCGGCTTGCTTTTTTACAGTTACTTTACCTTTACCAATTGGCTTAGGTTCTCTTGTTTTCCACTCTAGAAGAATCTTTTCTTCGTTAACTTCTGTGAGTTTACCTTCAATGTTTTCGTTATTTGTAGTTTTTACACTTAGTGTTCTTCCAATGTTTTTCTTATACTGTCTCTTGTTTGTTAAAGGAGCTGTTGCTCCTGCAGATAACACTTCTAACGAAAAATCTTGTTCTTCTCGGTCTAAATTGTGTTCAATTGCTCTGCTAATGAACATACAATCTTCAACTAAAACTCCACTGTCGCCATCAATAACTATCTTTATAACATTGTCTCCCAAAACATCAAAATCTATCAGAAACAAATCTTCTCTTTGACTTAAGCCTTCTTCTAATAATTTTTTTACGGAATCTCTGAACATTTTTAGTATAAAAAGAGCGGACTTTTCGTCCGCTCATTATTCTTTTCTCTTCAAACAACGCTGCAAATATACAATAATTATATTGATTTTCCCAAGCTGTGTCATGTCGATTTTTATTATTAATTTTATGTAATTAAAACAAACTCAACTTTATGAAAAAAATATTAGTTCCTACAGACTTTTCTCAAGAAGCAGAAAACGCGTTAAAAGTAGCGGCACAAATAGCAAAGAAACATGGTAGCGAAATTCACTTATTACACATGTTAGAAATCCCAATGCAAGAAATAGATGCTGTTAATGCGCATGTAGAGGTCCCAGAAGTAATGTTTTTTATGAAAATGGCTCACAAAAAGTTTGAAGACATAAAAGAAAGTGATTATCTCAAAGACATCACTGTTCATGAAATTCTTAAACCTGAAGCGTCTTTTAATAGCGTTGTAGATATTTGTCATGAACAAGGCGCTGAAATAATCATAATGGGATCACATGGTGCAAGTGGTTTTAAAGAAATGTTTGTAGGTTCAAATGCGGAAAAAGTAGTTAGAATGTCAGATATCCCAGTGTTGGTTATTAAAAATGAACACGACGAATTCAGCATTGATGATTTAGTATTTGCATCAGACTTCAAAAAAGACAATAAAGAAACTTATCATCAAGCTACAGAATTTGCAACAGCTTTTGGAGCTAAGATCCATTTGTTAATGGTTAATACTGCTGGGAATTTTACAACTACAAAAAAAGCCAAAGAACGTATTAATAAATTTATTGATGGTTATAGTTTTAAGAACTACAGCATAAATATATATAATGATGAAAGCGTTGAGAAAGGAATTTTAAATTTCTCCAGCGATATTGATGCCGACCTTATTGGAATTAGCACACATGGAAGACAAGGTATTTCGCATTTCTTTAATGGAAGCATTAGTGAAGATCTGGTCAATCATGCAAAGCGTCCTGTCATTACTTTCAAAATATAAGAAATTGATTAAAATAAAAAAGTCTTCCCAAACAGGAAGACTTTTTTTGTTGGCCCACTAGGGATCGAACCTAGACTCTTTGGTACCAAAAACCAATGTGTTGCCAGTTACACCATAGGCCAATCTCTTAAAGAGGATGCAAATTTAGTACAAAGTTTTATTTGTACAAACAATTTTTTATAAAATAATCAAAAAAGCATAACGTTTACTTAAAAAATTGAGTGTTTCATATATTTATTATTAAATTCGCTCGCACTAATAGATCATGAATATGACACATTTCAACTTCAAGAAATGGAATGCCATTTTAGGATGGTTTGCCTTCGCTATAGCACTGATTACCTATTCGTTAACTATCGAACCCACAGTTAGTTTTTGGGATGCTGGTGAATACATTTTAACCTCATCAAAGTTACAAGTTGGTCATCCTCCAGGAGCACCTTTATTTCAAATTTTAGGTGCGTTTTTCTCAATCTTTACTTTTGGAAACAATGAACTCATAGGAATGATGATGAATATGATGAGCGCTGTTGCAAGTGCTTTCACTATACTTTTTATGTTTTGGACCATAAGTCTTTTACTAAAAAAGCTAGTGGTGAATAACAATGATCTTACTCAAAATGCTTCAATTGCTATATTAGGAAGCGCACTAGTTGGTAGCTTGGCCTTTACATTTACAGATTCATTTTGGTTTAATGCTGTGGAAACTGAGGTTTATGCTATGGCAACACTAATAATGTCTGTGCTGTTTTATTTAGGTTTGCGCTGGGAACAAGACATGTATGAACCAAGAGGACATAAGTGGTTGATTTTAATCGCTTTTGTTATCGGATTATCTTTCGGAGTTCACTTTATGGGGTTATTAACAATTCCTGCTTTAGGTTTAATTTACTTTTTCAAGAATTACCAAAAAGTAACAGCCAAGAGCTTTATCATTGCTAATATTACAGCTGTTGCTATTTTACTATTCATCTTTAAATTATTATTACCTAATGCTCTTAAGCTTTTTAGTGCTTCAGAAATATTCTTTGTCAATACGATTGGTTTACCTTTTAATTCAGGTTCAATTATAGCTGGAATAGCGTTAGTAGTTGCATTTTACTTCGGATTGAGCGAAACTAGGAAAAAAGGCTACAAATATGCTAACACATTAATTCTTTGTTTAATTTTCATTTTTATTGGGTTTTCGTCTTGGCTGATGCTACCGATAAGAGCTAATGCTAATGTAATTATTAATGAAAACAACCCATCAAGTGCAAGAGAGCTTTTAGCTTATTATAATTTAGAGCAGTATCCTGAAACTCACTTATTTTACGGCCCACTCTTTACAGAACAATATACTGGATTAGATGAGAACAATCCTTATGTTGATGACAAACCTAAGTATGAAAAAGATTATGAAAAAGGTGAATATATCATCGTAAATGAGTACAAAAACTCTAAACAAAATTACAATTCGAAGCAAGCTTCAATTTTGCCACGTATGTGGAGCACGGATCATGCAGAAAACTATATGATGTTTACGGGACTACTCGATTTTAAAATTAAATCTGATTTAAGTCTAACCTATTACAATGATGCTTTAAACGCAAATTACTCTAACGAAGAAGCAAGTCAATATGCTAATCTTAGAGTTAATAACATAAAAAAACAGGTCAATGATTTTAGAAAAGATGTCATGGAAGGTCAGGTTGATTATGAGGATTATCACTTGTTTTTAAAACAATTCGGACAGGAATATTTAGATATTGAGAAACCGTCATTATTAGATAATTTCTATTACATGATAGATTATCAATTGGGCTATATGTATTGGCGTTATTTTATGTGGAATTTTACTGGACGTCAAGATGATATTCAAGGAAAATACACCGATTTACACGGGAACTGGATAAGTGGTATTGGCTTTATAGATGAGTTACATTTAGGAATGTCACAAGATAATTTACCAAGTGATGTTGAAAACAACAAAGCAAGAAACACCTACTATTTTCTACCATTTATACTCGGACTTATAGGTTTCTTTTATTTAATGTCTAAAGACCCTAAACGTTTTTGGATGATGCTTGTATTTTTTCTATTTACAGGGTTAGCTATTCAATTTTATACCAATATTAGACCATTTGAACCTAGAGAACGTGATTATTCGGTAGTAGGTTCTTTTTATGTGTTCGCTATTTGGATTGGTTTTGGGGTTTATGCAATATATGATGCTTTGAAAAAACAATCAAAGTCTAAACTTTTAGCTCCAGTAATTACAGTTATTTGTTTGGCATTAGTTCCTGGAATATTAGCCGCAAATAATTGGGACGACCATGATCGATCAGGAAAATATACAGCAAACTCAATGGCTAGAAAGTATTTAGAATCTTGTGCTCCAAATGCAATACTATTTACTATTGGTGATAATGATAGCTTCCCTCTCTGGTATTTACAAGAAATTGAAGGTGTTAGAACAGATGTAAGAGTTGTAAATACAAGTCTTTTTCAAACCGATTGGTATATTGATCAAATGAAGCGCAAAGCTTATGAAAGCGATCCAATTCCGTCACAATTAACCCACGACCAATATAAATTTGGGACAAGAGATTACATCATGAGACGTGAAATTACTGAGGACACCTTAATGATTAAAGACTTCATGAATTTTATAGCTAATGATGACCCAAAGTATAAACTAAAATATCTAGTACAAAGAGAGGGAGAAGACCCAGCGGCTTATCCTTCTCAATTATTAAATTCAAATTATTTCCCAACACGCTATATTAGAGTTCCTGTTGACAAACAAACTGTATTAGATAATGGCATCGTTAAGCAAAAAGATGCTGATGAAATTTTACCATATTTAGATGTCGAAATTAAAGGTGGTGCTTTATACAAGAACAGATTACTCATGTTAGATATTGTTGCAAACAATAACTGGGAGCGTCCTATTTATTTTACAGGAGGAGCGTTTAGTGACGAAGACTATATATGGATGAAAGATTTCCTTCAACTTGATGGTTTATGCTATAAATTAGTCCCAATTAAAACGGCTATTGATAGAGCTAATCCATTTGATATGGGACGTATTGATTCTGAATTGATGTACGAGAAAGTTAAATCTTGGGATTGGGGAAATAGTGGTAGTAATGATATTTATCACGATGTCGAAACTCGCAAAAATGGCATAACCTACAGAGGAAACCTTGCTCGCTTAATGGAAAAACTAATCAATGAAGATCAAGATGACAAGGCAGAAGAAATTGCAGATATAGCCATGAACAATATGCCTGTGGATAAATTTGGATATTACACTTTACTTGAACCTTTTATTGGTGGTTACTACGAAATTGAAAAAACTGATAAAGCCAGAAAACTCTATCATGATGTTTCCAAAAAGTATCAAGAAAACTTGAAGTATTATAGTGGTTTGACTATTGAAAACCAAACACGCTATCTTGATGAAATTGTTACAGATATTGAAAGATATCGAAGCTTGGTTGATTTACTAGTCATATATAATGATAAGGATTTGGCTTTAGAAGAGACAGAAAAATTCAATAATTACCTAAAACTCTTCAAACATTTTACTGGTGAAGATGAGCCTAATGAAGACGAATTATTAAGAGAAGATCCTGATATTCCTCAAGATATGATTGATAGTATTTTAAAATTAGAGCAATAGTAAATTGTGAAAGTTACTCCTGTTAAAACACCTTTAGTTGCTAAAAAGATGTTTCCAAATTACGTTTGGGATATTCCAACCAATACTAAAGAGTTGTATTTAACTTTTGATGATGGTCCAACTCCAGAAATCACAAATTGGACATTAAATCTATTAAAGCAATACAATGCAAAAGCAACATTCTTTTGTATTGGTGCTAATATAAAAAAGCATCCTGATATTTTTCAAAATATCGTCAATTCAGGTCACGCTATTGGTAACCACACACAACATCATGTTAAGGGTTGGACAACTAAAACTAATGACTATATAAAACAAGTTCTTGAGGCAGAGAAGCAAATTGAAATTCATCAGCCAAAAACATCAAATCTATTTCGTCCTCCATATGGACAAATAAAACCTAAGCAAGGCAAAAAATTGATGGCATTAAATTATAAAATTATAATGTGGGATGTTTTGTCTTTTGATTGGCAAAAAGAAACCTCAGAAGAAGATTGCCTAAATAATGTTATTTCAAAAAGTAAACAAGGAAGTATTATCGTATTTCACGACAGTGTGAAAGCATCAAAAAACATGATGTATTCATTACCTAAAGTTTTAGATTATTTTAGTAAGGAAGGCTACGAATTTAAACCTTTAAGCATTTAAAGATATTCTTGAACAATACCAATAAGAGTATTTGCGTCTTGTTCTCCACTGTGGCGCCATTTCATTTCGCCATTTTTATAAATTATGAGTGTTGGCAGACCTTTCACACGAAGTGCTTCGGCTAATTCTTTATTTTTATCAACATCAATTTTTATAACTTTAGCTTTATCACCAAGCGCAGCTGCCACATCACGCATAACCGGATGCATTGCTGTAGATTGCTCATTCCATTCAGTGAAAAAATCTAATAAAACAGGAATGTCAACATCTATAAGTTCCCCAAATTTCGACATACGTTTAAACTTTTAAATCAAATATCTATATACAAACCTACACATTTTTTTCGATTATACTTTAAACAAAGTATACTAATAGGTTCACTCTGACTTATTTATAAAAATAAGCAATTTCAGAGTAAATATAACATTTCCATGCTATTAAGCATTATTTGTGCCTTTTTTAAGTGTAATTACTGTTACTTCTGGCCAAATTCCTACTCGACCAGGATATCCTAAGTAACCAAAACCTCTATTAACATTTATGTATTGTCCTAACTGCTCATATATACCTGCCCATTGCTTATATCTCCATTTTACAGGACTCCATTTAATCCAGCCAGGAATTTCAATTCCGAATTGCATCCCGTGTGTATGACCACTCAAAGTTAGATGATAATGGTAATCATCATTTACGACTTCTGCTTCCCAGTGACTTGGATCATGACTCATTAATACCTTAAAATCTTCTGCACTTATTTGTGCTGAAGCTCGTTTTAAATCTCCCGCTTTTTTGAATCCGCCTTTTCCCCAGTTTTCAACACCTACAATTGCAATTCGTTCTCCATTACGTTCTATAAAACGAGATTCATTAAGCAATAAATTATAACCCATTTCTTTCTGAAGTAATTTTAAATCCTCTAGATTTTGAACCTTTTCTGCTTCAGAATCCCAACGCACATAATCTCCATAATCATGATTCCCTAATACCGAAAACACACCATCCTTAGCTCTTAAACTTCCAAATAAATCTTTCCAAGGCAACATTTCAGAAGCTTTATTATTTACCATATCACCTGTAAACATAATCACATCAGATTTCTGTTTATTAATGAGGTTTATACCATATTCAATCTTTTCTCTATCATCAAAACTCCCAGAATGAATATCACTAATTTGCGTGATTTTGTATCCATCAAAAGCATCAGGCAAATCTTCAAAATGCAGCACATAATCTAAAACTCTAAATCTATACTTGCCTTTATACATTCCGTAAAGTAAGGATGCAAAAGGAATTGCGGCTAATCCAAGAGCAACTGTACTAATAAACTTTCGTCTAGAAGGCATGTAAAATGTTTCTTTAGTGGCAAACAGCTTATCGTACAATCCTAATGCAATTCGAATAATATCTTCTCCAATAAGAATTGGAACAATCACTAAATTTAAAGACATAAATGCAAGTAAAAATCCAAAGGCATAACTCTTAGTTGGATTAAGCACTCGTCCTTCAGCACCAATAGAGAATTGGTAAATAAAGTTTCCTGCTACTAAAACCGCAATGGCAATGAATAAATAATGTATCCAAGTTAACTTAGTTATTGTCTTAATGGCCTGAAAGCCATATACTGAAAAAAGAGAATAGATTAAAACGAAGATAATCCAACGAACCATATACGAAGTTTTTTCAAAGATAAGTCATTTTAAAGTTGAGCAATGTTGCTTAAATTATATTTAACGATACCTTAAGATTTAGTATCTTTTCAATCAAATTTAAAATCCTCTTATGAGATTTCTCTTTTCTTTTGTTTTAATAGCCCTTACTTTAACTAATTGTAGTCCTAAATCAAATGAGTTAAAAGCAGAAAAAAGTCAATCACTGATAAATTATGTAAATCCATTTATTGGTACTGGAGGTCATGGTCATACGTATCCTGGAGCCAGCATGCCTTTTGGAATGATGCAACTCAGTCCAGACACTAGATTAGATGGATGGGATGGTTGTTCTGGTTACCATTATAGTGATGATTATATTTATGGGTTTTCTCACACTCATTTAAGCGGCACTGGAGTTAGCGATTATGGAGACATCCTTTTAATGCCAACTAATGACATTAATTTTAATAACGGAAATGATGGAAAAACAGGATATCGCGCTCACTTCTCACACGATAATGAAATTGCTCAACCAGGTTATTACAAAGTGCTTTTAGATTCTACAAACATTGAAGTAGAATTAACAGTGTCTAACAGAAGTGGTATGCATAAATATTCATATCCTTCCTCAGAGAACCAATTTATGGTTTTAGATCTTGAACATCGCGATGAATTACTAGATTATAAAATTCGAATCTTGAACGACTCAACAATTACAGGTTATAGACATTCAAAAGCTTGGGCAACAGATCAACGTTTGTTTTATCAAATTCGCTTTTCTAAACCCATAAAAGATATTACTTACCTTGAAAACGGAACTCCAATTTCAAAAAACTACAAATACATCAGTAAAAAAGCTATCATTCAATTTGACAACCCAAATAATGAACCTGTTTTTGTTAGCATAGGAATTAGCGCTGTAGATGAAGAAGGTGCTTTAAAAAATCTTGATACTGAAATAGGGAATAAAACATTTGACGAAATTAAAACTTTAGCTCAAAACACTTGGGAAACACAACTTGAAAAAATTGTTGTCGAATCTGAAGACAATGATTATAAAGCTAATTTTTATTCGGCATTGTATCATACCATGCTAGCTCCAAATTTATATCAAGATGTTGATGGTCGATATCGAGGTATGGATTTAAAAATTCATAAAACCAAAGATTTTAACTATTACACGGTCTTCTCTCTCTGGGATACTTATCGTGCAGCGCATCCATTGTACACGATAATTGAACAAGAACGTACCAATGATTTTATAAATACGTTTTTGGCAAAATATGATGAAGGTGGTATCATGCCAATTTGGGATTTAAGTGCTAATTATACAGGATGTATGATTGGCTATCATGCTGTTCCAGTAATAGCAGATGCCTATTTAAAAGGAATTAAAAATTATGATGCTGAAAAAGCGTTTCAGGCAATGAAACATTCTGCTACAAGAGATCAACTCGGACTTAAATCTTACAAAGAATTTGGATTTATTCCTGTGGAAGAAGAAAGCGAGTCGGTTTCAAAAACTTTAGAATATGCATATGATGATTGGACAATTGCTCAAATGGCTAAGTCCTTAGGTAAAAACGAAGATTATAAAACCTATTCTGAAAGAGCGCAATACTATAAAAATATTTATGATCCTGAAACTAAATTTATGAGAGGGCGTTTTAGAAACACATGGTTTGCTCCTTTTGATCCTTATGAAGTAAACTTTAATTACACTGAAGCCAACTCATGGCAATATAGTTTTTATGTCCCTCAGGATATTTCAGGATTTACTAATTTATTAGGAGGAAAAGATAAATTAGAAGCACAATTAGACGAATTATTTACTGCTGAAGCAGAAACTTCTGGAAGAAGTCAAGCAGATATTACAGGACTTATCGGTCAGTATGCCCACGGAAATGAACCTAGTCATCATATGGCTTATTTGTATAACTTCGTCAACAAGCCTCATAAAACTCAGGAAAAAGTTCACCAAATTTTAACCGAACTATACACTAATGAACCTGATGGTGTTTCTGGAAATGAAGACTGCGGACAATTGAGCGCTTGGTATGTGTTTTCTTCTTTAGGGTTTTATCCTGTAACACCTGGAAGCAATCAATACATTATTGGTACACCTCTATTTAATAAAGGAACAATCAATTTAGAAAATGGTAAGAGCTTTACTATTTCTACTAAAGATTTAAATTCTACAAATAAATATATTGAATACGTCTACCTGAATAATGAGAAACTAAACAGAAGCTATTTAACTCATGAAGAGATTATGAATGGTGGTTTTTTAGAATTTCACATGACTGACAATCCAGCAATTTGGGGAAGTCGTGACGGACAAGAACCAAAAACAGAGATCATTGAACATGTGATTATTCCTGTGCCTTTTATAGCTAAAGGCAATGTCGCTTTTAAAGAAAGTACAGAAATTATTTTAGGCAATGTAGATAAAGAAACAACGATACATTACAGTTTTGATGATGCGAAATATAAAATTTATAATGCTCCCTTACGTATTTCAGAACCAACAACTTTAAAAGTATATTCAGAAAAAAACGGAAACAAAAGTGCAACAGTAGAAACTAAATTCTATAAAATAGACCCAAATCTTTCTATTAAATTGGAAACAGAATATGCTAATCAGTACAATGCTGGAGGAGACGATGCTCTTATAGACGGCATCTTTGGAACTCAAGATTTTAGAACTGGCACATGGCAAGGCTATTGGAATGAAGATGTAATCGCTACTGTTGATTTAGGAAGTCAAAAACCTATTAATCTTATTGAAGTTAACTTTTTAAAAGATCAGCGTTCTTGGATTTTTTATCCTACTGAAGTTGAATGTCTCGTTTCTAAAGACGGTAAAAAATTTAAGTCAATTAGCACGCATAAATTTAACTATCCTACACCTTCAGGTGAAGTTAATATTAAACATCTTGAATTCAAGCAACCTAAATCAAATTATCGCTACATAAAAATCATTGCAAAAAAACTAGGTGAACTTCCTAAATGGCATTTAGGATATCCACATGATGGAAGAAGTTGGATTTTTGTAGATGAAATAACAATAAAATAATACTAACAACAAACTAACTCATGACAAATCAAAACAACAAATCAGCATTAACCACTTTAGTTACTGTGTTTTTTTTCTGGGGATTTATAGCCGCATCAAATGGTGTATTTATTCCGTTTTGTAAAACCTATTTCAACATTGATCAGTTTCAATCTCAATTAGTAGATTTTGCGTTTTATGGCGCTTATTATATAGGAGCCCTTTTACTATTTATAATGTCAAGTGCTATTAAAAAAGACATCTTAAATAATTGGGGTTACAAAGCAGGCATTGTGTATGGCTTATTACTATCTGCTGTTGGCGCATTTATTATGTATCCTGCAACAGCTGGCGCAGAACAAGGTCAAACTAGCGCTTTCTATTTTGTTCTTATTGCATTGTTTATTGTTGGCTTAGGTTTTTCGTTACAGCAAACAGCTGCAAACCCTTTTGCAATTGCACTAGGTGATCCTAAAACAGGATCTCATCGTCTAAATTTAGCTGGTGGCATTAATTCATTCGGAACCACAATTGGCCCTGTGGTCGTGAGCTTCGTCATATTCGGATCTGCAACTTGGAGCACAGATGAATTAGCTCAAATGATTACAAATAATGAAATTACTTTAGTCACTGTACAAACCTTATATCTTGGTGTTGGCGCACTATTTTTAGTTGCTGCAGCATTATTCTATTTTTCAAAAAAATTACCTGCATTAAAATCGGATACCGCTTTTGAACCAGCAAACAAAGCTCGTAACTTATTAATTATTTTAACCTTGGTCGTTATTGGTTGCTTTGGCTATATTTTCAACACCTATTCTGGCGATGCAATTACCACGGAAGATATTGAGAAAACACGCTTAATCATACTATTTATTGCACTGTTTGCTGTTATCGCATCTGTATTTGTTGCAAATTCAATGGCATCTAAAAAAGCTGAAGGTTGGGGAGCTATGAAATACCCTCAATTAGTTTTGGGAATGCTAGCAATATTTACTTATGTTGGTGTTGAAGTAACTATTGGAAGTAATCTTGGAGAATTATTAAAACAAGGGATTGGAGATTCAAACTCCAATGCCTTAGGACTACCGATTTTAAATGATTCAGAAATCGGCAAATACATCTCACTGTATTGGGGCGGATTAATGATAGGTCGTTGGGTTGGTGCCGTAACTGTATTCAATCCTAGTAAAGGATTAAAGAAAGCTTTGCTCATTATTGTCCCATACATTGCATTTGGTGTAATTCTTCTTGTTAATTCATATAATAGTACGTTTACAACAAATGAAATATTATTTTTTGCTGTATGTATTGCAGTCCAAGTTTTCGGATTCTTTCTCGCTAAAGACAACCCAGTAAAAACTCTAAAAATATTTAGCCTTTTAGGAATGTTGGGTATGTTAATTGGTTTATTCTCTTCAGGAAATGTAGCTTTATTTGCTTTTTTATCTGGTGGATTATTTTGCTCTATTATGTGGCCATGTATTTTTACTTTAAGCATAGCTGGTCTCGGAAAATATACATCTCAAGGTTCGGCTTTTCTAATTATGATGATTTTAGGAGGTGCAATCATTCCTCCTGTTCAAGGAAAACTAGCCGATGTATTTAATATTCAATCTTCCTATTGGATTGCAGTAGCTTGCTTTGGTTATTTATTGTTTTATGCGTTTAGAACTAAAAACGTTTTAGACAAACAGAATGTAACATATTAATAGTAAAAAACAAGCTTATGAAACGAAGACAATTTTTAAAAAACGCATCGATCACAGGTGTCGGGCTGACTGTTGGAAGCACAATTATTGGTTGTGCTGAAGCATCTTCAGATAAAAAAGAAGCAATTGCAATAGGAACTAAATCAACCTTACCTTTAGTTATTGCAACATGGCACGTTATAGATGCAACAAAAAAAGCGATGGAGGTTTTACAAGCAGGTGGAAATGCTCTAGATGCTGTTGAACAAGGCTGTATGATTGAAGAAGCCAACGAAAAAGGACAATCCGTTGGTAAAGGTGGCTTACCAGATCGCGATGGTAATGTAACTCTTGACGCTTGTATTATGGATAAACATGGTAATTGTGGTTCTGTAGTTTATCTACAAAATATTACACATGCAGTTTCAGTAGCCAGAAAAGTAATGGAAGATACACCTCATGTCATGCTTGCAGGTGAAGGTGCTAAACAGTTTGCTATTTCTAAAGGTTTTAAAGCTGAAGATTTACTCACAGATGCCTCAAAAGAAGCTTGGGAAAAATGGAAACTGGAAGCAAAATACAAACCTATTATTAATATCGAAAACCATGATACTATTGGCATGCTCGCCATAGATAAAAATGGAGATATTTCTGGAGCGTGTACCACGAGTGGATTGGCCTATAAAATGGGTGGACGTGTTGGCGACTCACCTATAATTGGTTCAGGACTTTTTGTTGATAATGAAATTGGTGCAGCTGTAGCTACAGGCCTAGGAGAAGAAGTTGTAAAGACCGTTGGTAGTTTTCTTGTTGTAGAACTCATGCGACAAGGTAAAACACCTCAGCAAGCCTGTGAAGATGCTATTAGTAGAATAGTAAATAAGCCTAATAGTGATTATAAGAATTTTCAAGTTGGTTACATTGCTGTCAATAAACAAGGAGAAACTGGGAGTTATTCAATTCACCAATGGTTTAGTATGACTAAATTTCAAGATGGTGTTAACGAACAGATACAATCAGACTATTTTAATCAGTAAGAATATTCGTAAATTGATCATAATTAAATACTTTAAATCACTAGTATTGAAATATTACTTTTTTATTTTATTGTTTTGTTTTTCAGCTGTAATTCACACTCAAAACAAGACTGACAAACAAATAATCATTGATTCTTTAATTAACATTGTAGACACTTACAACGATAATTTTGAAAAAATCAGAGTCTTAACCAGTAATGCTGGACAATTTCGTTATTCTAAAGATTCACGAGTGCTAATCGACAAAGCGATTAAAATTTCAAAAACCTATGAGGGAGAAAAACTTTATGCTAACTCATATTATTCTTTAGGTAATTATTTCTTTTATAATAACGAGTTAGATTCTGCTGAAGTCTACTTAAATAAGTCGATTTCTTATGTTAAGGACGAAACCATGCCGTTCTTAAGAGCTTCAAATTTAATGACCAAAAGTGGTATTTACAGAAAAAAAGGGAATATTCCTTTAGCGCTTGCAACGATGTTAAATTCTAAACGTGCTTTAGATAAAATTGACACTCTTACACTAGATGAAAAACAACGTCGTAAATTTAAAGGAGAAAGTTCTGTTCTAAATAATTCATTGGCAAACTACTACAACCAAATGGAAGAATTTGACAAGGCTTCAGATTATTACGCAAAAGCATACCTAGCCTCGTTAGCTCTAAAATCTTACGTAAATGCAGGAATTATTATTTCAAATAGAGGAGAATTATTACTCAATCAAGGTCAATATAGTAAGGCTCTTAAACTTTATGAAGAAGGAAAAATATTGAAAGAAAAAGGTAAGGCTCCTATGCGTTTTATTATGAGTTCTCTACTAAACATAGGCAACACACAATCTAAATTGAGAAATTTCAAAGAAGCTTTAATTAATCTAAATGCAGCACACGACTACTATGAAAAGGCTGGAATAATTGAAAACTTGACCATTTCAAAAAATTTTCGTGGAAATCTATACTATGAGACCAACAACTATAATTTAGCCATTGAAGATTGCAGCAATGCAAAAAACTTAGCAATAAGTTCTGGTAACCTAGAGTTAACTTCTGAAGCTTGTAAATGTTTATCTAAGGCCTATAAGTCACTAGGTGAATTTGACAAAGCTCTTGAGAATTATGAGTTGTTAACCAAAACAAACGATTCTATTTTCAATGAAAATAATATCAAGAAGCAGACTCAGCAAGAAATGCAATACGAGTTTAATAAAACTCAAGAACTCAACACTCTAAAATTTGAAGCTAAAGAAAAAGAAAGTACCCTTTACTCTTATTTAGCAATACTTGGATTAATTTTAGCTCTTGTACTTGGCTTTTTCTTCTATAGAAACAAAAAAACAAACATCCAATTAGCAAAACAAAAAGCTTTATTAGAAACAACGATAGATGAAAAAAATGTGCTTTTAAAAGAAACACACCATCGTGTAAAAAATAGTTTCCAAATTGTATCCTCATTGCTGTATTTACAATCAGAAAATGTTGAAGATATTAAAGCTAAAACTGCCATCAAAGAAGCTGAAAATCGCGTTAGATCTATGGTTCTTGTTCATCAAAAACTATATAATAAAGATGAATTGGTAGGTATTAACACTAAGGAATACATTAGTGACCTTATAAAAGACATATCTGAAAGTCATCAATTTCATTCCAATTTAATTGCATTCAATTTGAATATAGAACCTCATGTTTTAGATATTGAAACCATTACACCATTAGGCTTAATTTTAAATGAACTTATAATTAATACTATGAAACATGCTTTTGTAGATTCAATGAAAAACCCAAAAATTGAAATAGATTTTACAAATATTAATAATGATATGGTTTTAAAAGTGTCAGATAATGGAAAAGGATTTGATGGAGAAATTAAGCAAACATCTTTCGGTATTTCATTAATGAAAGCCTTATCGAAAACTTTAAAAGCAAACCTAGAATACCATTCGGAAATTAATAAAGGAACCTCAGCAATTTTAACTATTAAAAAATTCAAATTGCTATCTTGAAATTTCATTCACTAAAAAAACGGGGCGGCTTACTAAATTCTTTAAAAGAATTCTTTAACTTTAAAGTAATTTTCTTACAAATTTCTTCATATTGAAATCGCTTAAGATATATATTGTTGAAGATGAACCAATCATCGTATCTACTATTGAAACATCATTAAAAAAACATGGTTTCTCAGTTCTTGGAGATTCTGACGATGCATTAACAGCATTGAAGGACATCGAATTATTACATCCTGATTTAGTTTTAGTAGACATTCAATTATCTGGCACAAAAGATGGCGTGGATCTTGCCATATTACTTGATGAAATGAAACAACCTTACTTGTTCTTATCGTCACAAACAGATCCTGACACAATCAAACGTGTAAAACAAACAAACCCTCTAGGGTATATAGTAAAACCTTTTACTGAAACTGGTCTACAAACTAATATTGAATTAGCTTGGCATAACTATCAAACTCAACATTCAGATATTTTAGAATTTAAATCAGAAGGACGATTACATAGAGTTAACCAGAATCAAGTACTTTATCTAAAAGCATTTGACAACTATTGCTATATTCAAACAACAACAAAAACGTATTTAGTACCTCATACTTTAAAACATACAAGTGAAAAATTGAATCAAAATTTATTCATAAAGTGTCATCGGTCTTATATGGTTAATATCAATCATATTGATTCAATTGGCAGTAATAAATTGCTTTTAAAAACTGAATCTATTCCTATAAGTGCCTCACAAAAAAGCATCGTGATGAGTAAATTAAAAGGTAGATAAATAAGATTATCTGTATTTACTAAATAAAAACACGTCTTCACTAAAATATAACCCATAATATACTGGTTTTGAGCTAGCTTTACTTTGCTATTAATCACTTAAATCATTCTCTACAATAGTCACAACAATGATTTAAAAAATGTTAAAACTCAAAACATTTTATTATGAATTCTAAAAAACTACTCTTAAGTTTATTAACAATCATCATTATACATTTTTCCGTTATAGCTCAGGTTGGTATTGGCACAACTAATCCTGATAACTCATCAATTTTAGATATAACTTCTACAGACAAAGGTATTTTAATCCCTAGAATGACAGCTATAGAACGCTTATCTATTGCAACGCCAATCGCAGATGGTTTAATGATTTATCAAATTGATGATATAAAAGGGTTTTATTATTACGATTCAACTGCTGCTGCTTGGGATAGAGTTTTAAAACAAACTAGAGACGCTATTCCTAAAGGCTCTATATTTACATTTCCAATGGCTACAACACCAACAGGCTATTTAGTATGTGATGGTAGTGCTGTAAGCAGAACAACTTATGCTGATTTATTTGCAGTTTTAGGTACAACTTATGGAGCAGGTAATGGCAGTACAACTTTTAACTTACCAGATTATAGAGGGCAATTTTTAAGAGGTTTAGACTCAGGTTCAGGTATTGACCCAGACGCGAACACAAGGCAAGATAGAGGTGATGGAACTGTGGGTGATTATGTAGGGACTACTCAAAATCATGAAATGGAAAGCCATTTGCATCAAATAGATGCGCCAATTACAGGATCAAGCTTTGCTGGCAATCACTCTCACACTACTAACCCAACATATCTAAACACAAATCCTAATGGTAATCACAGTCATTCAACAGCTTCACGTACAGCTTATACAAACAGTTCTGGAGATCACAACCATCGTATTAGAGGCGACGAATCTCTTATTTCAACTAGCGGTTCTTTTTCTTCACCAGATTTTGTTGTAGACGACACAGGAAACAGTGGTCCAGACTATTATACCACCTCCTCAGATGGCAATCATAGTCACTCAGTGACTATACCAGCTTTGTATACTAACAACACTGGTAATCATAATCACACTTTGGATGTACCTTCTTTAAACACTAATAACCCAGGTGATCATGGTCACACAACAGACATCCCTGAATTTGATTCTTCTACAACAGGATCAACAGAAAACAGACCTATAAATATCACGGTAATTTATTGTATAAAATATTAAATATAATACATGTTAAAGAACATTAATTAATTGAAAAATGCTATTAATTATGTTTTGAGAGAAAAGTCGTTTGTAGGGAGCGGCTTTTTTTATTTAAAACCACTTAATGGTTGCCTTGGCTATTTTCTCTTTGTATTTTGTGTAAGGTGGAAATAGTAAATAAAAAGGTCCTGGCAAGTGTCTTTTTAAAACAGATCTTGCATTAGAAAATTCTTGAAATCCAAAAAAACCATGCGCTTTACCAATACCACTATTATTTGAGCCTCCAAAAGGAAGATGATGATTAGAGTATTGTAAGGCATTTGAGTTCACACACGTACTTCCAGCCCGAGTATTATTAATTAGGTATTTAATGAAATTTTCTCTTTTAGCATATACATATAACGCTAAAGGTTTTTCTTTGGAATTAATATAATTCACAACCGCGTCTACAGATGTATAGGTTTTTATCGGAAGTATTGGTCCGAAAATTTCTTCTTCAAACAGTAAAGCATCGTCAGGTATATCTGAAATTAATGTTGGTGCGATATAATTAGATGTTACGTCATAGTCTCCTCCTAATTCAATGGTTGCATTTTTGGACTTGGCATCTTCTATGTAAGACACTAATCTTTCAAAATGCTTTTTATTCACAACACGACTGTACGATTCTGAAGCTTTTGGATTTTCGGAATAATATTCAGAAACTTTTAATGTAAAGGCGTTTATAAATTCATTCTTTATCGACTCATGAATCAGGACATAATCTGGTGCAATGCATGTTTGGCCATTGTTTAGGAATTTACCCCAAACTATATTTTTAATTGCTGCATTAATTGTTGCAGACTCATGTATTATTGTTGGTGATTTCCCTCCTAACTCTAAAGTCACAGACGATAGATGCTTAGCAGCAGCTGACATCACAATTTTTCCAACTGTGGGTGAACCCGTAAAGAAAATATGATTAAAAGGTAATTTTAATAGTTCTTGAGACACTTCTACTTCACCTTCAACTAGAGCAACCTCATTTCTATCAAACACATTATTAACAATCTTTGCCATGACAGCAGATGTATTTGGTGTCATTTCCGAAGGTTTTAAAATCACTGTGTTCCCAGCAGCAATTGCAGATACTAGTGGTCCGAATGTCAAATTCACAGGGTAATTCCAAGGAGAAATAATCAAACAAACACCTTTAGGCTCATATTTTATATAAGAAGATGTCCCAAATAATGCTATCGGTGTTTCAACACGCTGATGCTTTAACCAAGACTTTAAATTAGAAATTGTGTGTTTAATTTCTTTTACTACTAAATAAATCTCTGTTAAGTCTGTCTCAACCTTAGGCTTTTTAAAATCTTTATGAAGTGCTTCAATAATATCATATCGATACGTCTTTTCAAGAGCCAATTTTAATGCTTTTAGTTTTTGTATACGCACTTTATACTTAGAGTTACCAACTTGAAATTGATTGTCTTTTTGACTATTAAAAAGCGCTGCGTAGGTATTATTGGAGTAGTTCATGCTTTGTTTTGGTTAAAACAGAAAGATACAAAATTCATTCCCTTCAATTCATTCGATGACAATTAAAAACCATCGATAAACGGTAATATCAACACAATAACCACTTGTAACACCTATAAACAAAGGGGTTTAAAAAAACCACGTCAATTTTATCGATGAAATACACGTCAAAAAACCACTTATCTATAAAATATATCACTTTATCTGCTACGTATTTATTGGGCTACAAGCCGAATTTATGCATTTCAACGATGTTTTTTGCTAACGAGTTTATTTTGACTAAAAAAAAATCAGTTTATCTAAAATATTGACCCTCAGCCTTAATTCTGCCGTTACTTTGAACTGAGTTTAATAACAAGCCCCAAGCGATTATGAAAAAAGTTTTAACAATATTAGCGATAGTTTTATTACCAATCCTTTCTTTTGGACAAGAAGCTAACACAGAAATCAAAAACAATGATACTGTTGAAACTGTAATCGAAAAAAACAATGAAACTCAAAATATTAAGACTACTGCTGCCTCAGCTATTAAGGCACAAGTAATTAAAATCAACCGTAAAAAGAGTAACGAAATTATTAGCATTAAAGCTTACAGAAAAAGTTTACATATTAAAGTAAAGGAAGTAAGAGTTTGTTAAGATTACATAAAACAATATAAAAAAACCCGAAACATTAGTTTCGGGTTTTTTTATGAGTACTTATTTTTTAAGCTAAGTTTAATTCTCCATTAGCTTCTTGTTCTTTAAATTTCTTTACTAAATCTAGGGCATCAGGAATAACATCACTACACAGTATAATCAGAGAACCCTTAACTGCATTCTTAACAGCATAAGTAATGGCTTCCTTTTCTGAAGGAATAATTGTTGTCTTCTTATTTGGATCTTTCGATTTAATACCATCATCTAACATCTTAATCAATTCCTCTTCTGTTTTACCACGTAGACGTTTATCCTGACGAATAATAATCTCATCAAACATTTCAGCTGCAATAGCTCCCATTTCATTATTATCTTCAACTCTTCTGTCTCCAATACCTGCTATAATTCCAACTTTTACAGTGGCATCTAGTTCATCTGTAAACTTTTGAAGTGCTCTCATACCAGCTGCATTGTGTGCATAGTCTAATAAAATAGAGAAGTTTTCAAACTTGAATAAATTTAAACGTCCAGGTGTTTGAGATGCTGAAGGAATAAAGGTCTCTAAACCTGCTTTCATATCTTCAATACTAATACCTTGTACATGAGCTGCTAAAATTCCAGCCAACACATTTTGAATCATAAATTTTGCTTTTCCACCATATGTTAATGGAATGCTCTCAGCTCTCATAATTCGCATTTTCCATTCTCCTCTACAAATGGTAACCCAACCGTTTTCATAAACCGCAGTAATACCATTTAGACGTTGAAGCGCTTTTATACGTGGATTGTTCTCATCCATAGAAAACAGAGCAACATTACAGTCTACTGTTCGTCTCATATCGTATACTAAATCATCATCTGCATTTAAAATAGCATAACCATCAGGCAATACAGTTTCAGGAATTACACCTTTAACCTTTGCCAATTGCTCTACGGTATGAATTCCTTTTAACCCTAAATGATCTGCTGCTACGTTAGTAACAATTCCAACATCACACTTTTTAAATCCGAGACCAGCTCTTAATAAACCTCCTCTAGCACATTCTAAAACCGCAAAATTCACGGTAGGATCTTTAAGTACAAACTCTGCACTAGAAGGCCCTGTACAATCACCAGTCATTAACAATCTATTTTGAATATAAACACCATCACTTGTGGTATAACCTACGCGATACCCTTTCATTTTAGCTATATGTGCAATTAAACGAGAAGTTGTTGTTTTTCCATTGGTACCAGTAATCGCAATAATTGGAATACGACCTGTTTCACCTTTGGTTGGAAATAATTTATCTATAACAGGAGCTGCTACATTTCTTGGCAATCCTGTTGTTGGCGCCAAGTGCATTCTAAATCCTGGACCAGCATTAACTTCAAGTACTGCTCCACCAGTTTCACTTAATGGCTTAGAAATATCTGTGGTCATGATATCAATTCCGCAGATATCTAAATCAATAATTTTCGAAATACGCTCTGCCATTGCAATATTAGCAGGATGAATGATATCTGTAATATCTTCAGCAGTTCCTCCTGTACTTAGATTAGCTGTATCTTTCAAAATAAGTTGTTCTCCTTCTGCAATCACTGACTCTAAAGTATACCCAGCATCTTTTATAATGGTTTGTGTCAACTCATTAGTTGTGATTTTGGTCAATACATTTTCATGGCCATAACCTCGTCTTGGATCACTATTTACTTTATCTATCAGTTCTTGTATTGTAGATGTTCCATCTCCAACAACATGAGCAGGTGTTCTTATAGCTCCAGCAACCAATTTATTATTAATCACTAATAATCTATAATCATCACCAACAATGAATTTCTCAACGATAATTGCTCCGCTTCGTGAACTTTCTTTAGCGTGATGAAATGCTTGCAGTGCATCTTCATAATTTTGGATATCGACTGTAATTCCACGACCATGATTTCCATCAATTGGCTTAATAACCAAAGGGTAACCAACATAGCGACAAGCTTCTTCTAAGCTTCGTTCACGACGAATAATGTCACCTCTAGGAACCTCAACTTCAGCCTGTTCCAATAAGTACTTTGTATCTTCCTTATCACATGCTAATTCCACTCCAATACTACTAGTTTCACTGGTAACAGTTGCTTGAATTCGCTTTTGATTTGCACCATACCCTAATTGACAAAGTGAATATTTATTCAATCGAATCCAAGGAATTCCTCTAGCTTCAGCTTCTTCAACAATTGAACCTGTACTTGGACCTAAACGGTCTGATTCACGAAGTTCACGCATTTCTTGAATGTCTTCAGATAAATCATATGCATCTCCACTAATCAATGCTTCACATATTCTTACGGAAGCTTTAGCTGCATAACGACCTACTGATTCTTCCATATAAGCAAATACGACATTATAAACACCTTCTTCTCCGTATCCTCTGGTTCTTCCGAAGCCTACATCCATACCTGCAAGTGTTTGAATTTCTAGAGCGATATGCTCAATAATATGTCCCATCCACGTACCATCTTTAACACGCTGAAAAAAACCACCAGCTTCACCTACCGAACAACGATGTTCGTACATACCAGGAAACATTGTTGTTAATCGCTCATAGAATCCATCAACTTTATCGGAAGGCTTCTCTTCCATGTCTTCAAGATCTAAAACCATAACGATTAATTTATGACGTCTTACAGACCAATAATTTGGTCCTCTCATAGCATTTATACTGCGAATATCCATGTGAATTTATTTTTCAGTTAGTTAATGTGAAAGATTATAAATATAACATTTTTCAATAGAAAAATTAGTTTATTTTTGTTTAATATTAAAACTACAGATAGATAATATGCAGAAGATAAAAGGAACTCTAATTCCTATTGGAGGAAATGAAGATAAAGGGATTGAGGCTGATGAAATGTACGCTTTAGATTTTATTGATGAAGGTATTTTATACCACGTTGTAAAGGAAGCTGGAGGGATAGATGCAACCATTGTTGTAATTCCTACTGCGTCGAGTATTCCAGTAGAAGTTGGTGAAAATTACTTGACCGCTTTTGACACCTTAGGATGTAAAAATGTTCATGTATTAGATATTCGCTCTAAGGATGATTCAGAAACGCAACATGCAATCGATTTGATTAAAAACGCAAATTGTATTATGTTTTCTGGAGGTGATCAATCTAAAATTTCTGATAAAATTGGAGGCACAACCATCCATGATATTCTTAGAGATCGTTACATTAATGAAGAGGGATTTGTAATTGCTGGCACAAGTGCAGGAGCAATGGCAATGGCAAAAGAAATGATTGCAGGAGGAAGTGCTACAGAATCATTTATTAAAGGTGCTGTTAACATGTATAGAGGTTTAGGATTGATTCCTGATTTAATCGTGGATACACATTTTATTAAACGTGGTCGTTTTGGTAGACAATCTGAAGCCGTAGCAAAATTCCCGAATTTATTAGGCATTGGATTGGCTGAAGACACAGGAATGATAATAAAAAATGGAAATGAATGTACAGTTATTGGTTCTGGAATGGTGATTGTTTTTGACGGTAGTAAACTCACACATAACAACGAGAAAGTACTTCATGAAGGCACACCTATGACCATCGCAAATCTGACGGTTCATGTGCTTTCAAATGGTGATCAATACGACATCAAAAATCGTAAAGTAACTGTTCTTCCTATAGAGGCTCCTTTCATCTAATTTTTTTGAAACTTATTGCTTTTTCATTTAGATTTGATTCATATGAAAGTTAGGGTTTTCATAGGAATACTTTTTTTGCTACTTCAAGTTGGCTCAATTGCTTATGCTCGATTTATTCCAGAGCGCTTTTTTTGTTGGGCTCCTTACGATCAACACACAAAGTTTCAAGTTTTTGTTAGTATAGAAGGGAAAACACTTTCAAGTGAGGAGACAGAAGCACGTTATAAATATAAAATGAAAGGTTGGGAACAGCGTTCAATACACAATATTTTCTCGCTAATATCTCAATATGAACGAACGTACGGCAGACATGATAATGCACAGGTGAAAATGATCTATTCTACAAATGGTCATGAAGAAAAAGAATGGAGGTTTAAGCATGAATAGTATTTCAAAGTTCATATTAAGACCATTTCAGTTTGAAGGCACAAAAATGCATCCCAACGTTCTCTTGATGTGTAAATTGTTAGTCATACTATTGACTGCGCATCATATGTTTTTCAAAATCGATGATCCACATATTCCTTTTATTCCTGCTCTAGATTGGTTTCATAACTACCCTAATCTTTTCAGAAATATCTTTAGAACAATCTATGCATGTAGTGCATTTGCATTACTGTTTAACATAAAAGTTCGCACAGCTAGTATTGTCGTAGGATTGGTCGTTATGGTTGGTATATTTGCCTCAAAGCCATTGTTTTTTAATCATGCCTTTATTTGTGCTTGTGCTTTGTTTTTAGCTGGATTAACAAACGATAAAGAACCACCTTATTTACTGATTCTCCAATTGAGTTTGGTATATTTTGGAGCGTCAATAAATAAGTTTTTTGAAGCAGACTGGTGGTCTGGAGCCTTTATGGATACTTGGTTAGGAATCGCAAGAGAAAATCCTGTATACCTATATTTCTCAAAATTATTACCAGATTTATTATTAGCAAAACTACTCTCTTATATTGCTATGTTTACTGAATTTGCTATTGGAATCTTAATCCTATTTAAAGGAACTCGAAACCTAACACTTTGGTTTATCATCATATTTCATTTGTCATTATACACTTTAACCTCATCTAGATTTGGTCACTTTATAGATTCATTAGCCTATATATTATTAGCATTTTTGAATATTCCGAAGGAACAACTCATTGTGAATTACAAATCTCAAGCTTTAGAGAAATTAAAACAGTTCTTTACATTTCTAGATCGAGATCAGAAACAATCTTGGTCTTCTTTACCTGCTGAAAACCAAAACTGGTTAAGTCTTAAAACTAAGGACAAAACACTTTATAATCATAATGCTTTGAGAGATCTATTTTTATATACTCCAAACTTCTTTCTGCTCATCACTTTTATTGATATGGCTATGTATGTATTACTTTATAACCATAGAACCATTCTTTTTGTTTTAAATATGATATTTATATGGAGCGTTGTTTTGTATTTTTTACCAATAAAATGGTCACGAGGAAAGACTTAATTCCATTTCATACTGATTTACAGAATTTATCAACCCAACGGACTCCACCGCTTTAATTTTACTGATAAGCCTATCGTCAATATTATTAATTTTAATAGTTTTATTAATAGAATAAATTGCAGCAAATAAGTCATTCCAAGAATCATTAGAATCATTTAAAACTTCTAATTGTGAAATGTATCCAGTTTCAGAATTAATAACAAAATAAGACGAAATTGTAGCTTCTTTTAAGACCTGAAAATAACGATACGAGCCTTTACTCAAACATTGGTTATAATTATCCCAAGAATAAAATTCTTGGTTAGGTAGGACATCCCAATTCATGTCTTGAAATTTCACTTCTTTTAATGAAACGTGGTTTTCTCCAACAGAAATTGTCCCATTATAACATTTGTAATGCTTACAGATATTAAACCCTATACTTTTATACGCTCTAATTGCCTTTTCATTTTCAGTAATCACTTCTAGAGCACATTTTGTAATTCCGTTGCGCTTTAAATTTGGTATCGCATACTCATAAATAGACTTAACAATTTTTTGTCCTCGATATTCAGGAATGACTCCTGTACCAGTATTAAAAGCTATATGATGACCATAACGTTTATCAATTGCATGGATTATAAAACCAACTAATTGATTACCATCAAACATGCCATATGAACTATTAAAATCGACTCTAGCCGCATTCCAACGTTCCTTATAAAAGTTGTAATCTGTTGGCATTTTAACATAATAGTTTTCAAAAGAAGACAGAAAGCATTCCATAATCATATTGAAATCTGTGTGTCCTAAATGCTTAATTATCATGATTTATAAATCGAAACCTCTTCTGTTCCATCCGATGTTTTACTAGCGCGATACATGCCTTCCGTATTAAAAGGCATAGCAATATTACCATCAGTATCTACAGCAATTAATCCACCATCACCACCAATCTCAAGGATTCTTTTATTGATAACTTCTTCTGAAGCCGCTTTTAGAGTCATCCCTCTGTGTTCTATTAAACATGCCACATCATAAGCGACAACACCTCGAATAAAAAACTCACCACTACCAGTACACGAAATAGCACAGGTTTTATTATTAGCGTAATTTCCAGCGCCTACCATTGGAGAATCACCCACGCGTCCCCATTTTTTATTTGTCATTCCTCCTGTTGATGTTGCTGCTGCGATATTTCCTTCTTGGTCGCAAGCCACAGCGCCAACGGTTCCAAATTTTGAATCTTTTTTTGTGGAGTGATCTAACTGAAAACTATCTGTATCTTTTATCTCTAGCCATTGTTTGTGACGAAATTCGTCATAAAAATAAGATGCATCTTCTATAGAATAATTCAATTCTTTAGCAAACTGCATCGCGCCTTCTCCAGCTAAAAACACATGCTCACTTTTTTGCATTACATCACGTGCTAAACTCACTGGATTTTTTATTCCTGAAATTAAACTCACAGCTCCAGCGTTTAAGGTTTTCCCATCCATAATACTTGCATCCATCTCATGAGATTCTGTAGCAGTAAACACAGACCCTTTGCCTGCATTAAATAAAGGAGAGTCTTCTAAAACTTGCACTGCAACTTCAACAGCTTCGATAGCAGTTCCACCATCATTTAAAACGGCATAGCCTTTATCGAGAGCAACTTTTAAATCTGTTTTATATTGAGCTTCCAATTCTGGTGTCATCATTCCTTTTACTAAGGTTCCTGCACCTCCATGAATAGCTATTGAAAATTTTTTCATCGTTTTTCTTATCTTTAAACAAAAATGAAAAAAATAATCTACTTTTTCGGGATTCTCTTCATATGTCACAATAGTTTTTCTCAAATTCAGCTCACCAACACTTTGGTTTCTGAACGAGAAGTAGCTACAAACCTAGATGTCCCATGGGATATGGTATTTAGTAATGATGGTTGGATTTGGTTTACTGAGCTTTCAGGGAAAATAAGTCGTGTTCATCCAGACACAAATGTACAAGAGCTTATTTACACAGTACCAGATGTTGAAGTTTTTGGCTTTAGCGCAGGAATGCATTCTATCGTTTTACATCCTGATTTTCCATCTTTGCCATACGTCTATGTTCATTATACCAATACAACAACAACCTCAAAATTGGTTCGTTTTACCTATGGAATTAATAGCAACACGCTATCAAGTCCGTTAATACTCATTGACAATATTCCTGGTAGTGTCTCTCATAATGGCTCTCGTATGTTAATTTTAAATGATAAACTTATTATTTGTATTGGCGATGGCTATGTAGACACTTCTACTGCGCAAGATTTAAACACTTTAAACGGAAATTTCCTTAGACTAAATCTCGACGGAAGTATTCCTTCTGACAATCCAATACCAAATAGTTACATCTGGTCATTTGGTCATCGAAATCCGCAAGGCTTATGTTTCGGAAACGGGAAACTTTATAGTTCTGAACATGGCACCTCCATTGATGACGAAATTAATATCATTGAGGAAAATCGA
Source organism: Psychroserpens sp. (assembly GCF_045105015.1). Lineage (GTDB taxonomy): Bacteria > Bacteroidota > Bacteroidia > Flavobacteriales > Flavobacteriaceae > Psychroserpens. The sequence continues at coordinate 2,172 of NZ_JBGCCX010000111.1, read as the reverse complement.
AATTACGGTTGGCCTAACGTTGAAGGGTATTGTGATTCAGCTTCCGAAATGGCTTTTTGCACAAGTGAGAATGTTAGAGAACCTATTTATACTTGGACTCCAGCAATTGCGCCTTGTGGCATGGACTTTTATGACCATCCAGCCATACCAGAATGGGAAAACTCATTATTACTAGCAGTTCTTAAAGACCGAAAATTAATTCAGTTAAAATTGAGTCCTGATGGAAATTCAGTTACAGAAGAAAACAGTTACCTCATTAATACATTGGGAAGAATTAGAGATGTGCTGGTTATTCCTGATGGACGTATTTTTATTTGCACAACAAACAGAGATTTTGCAGGTTCGCCAAGTGCCGACGACGATAAAATTATTGAGTTAAAAAACGATGCTTTCCTCGGTATAGATGATTTTAATGCAGAAGCATTCAAACTATATCCCAATCCGTCAAACGGAGCGTTTACAGTTAAAGTTGATGGCATCATAAATCCTGAATCTAAACTTGAAATTTTTTCAGTGAATGGTAGATCTATTTTTAAACAAGCCATTCTCCATAGTTCAACTCAAATAAACACAAAATCATTAAGTCCAGGAATGTATTTTATAAACGTCAGTAATGCCAATACTTCAAGCTTTAAAAAAATCATAATTAAGTAAAACATTGATTTTATATTAGCGCTTTCAAAAGCATAACTTTTCGTAGCTTTGAGTTTCTTACAAATTCATATCTATGTCTGATCAAAAACGTCTTTTTTTAGTAGATGCCTACGCATTAATTTTCCGTGGCTATTATGCCTTTATAAAAAATCCTAGAATCAATTCTAAAGGCGAAGACACCTCAGCAATAATGGGTTTTATGAACTCATTATTAGATGTGATTAAACGTGAACGTCCCGACCATTTAGCTGTTTGTTTTGATAAAGGAGGAAGTGCAGATCGCGTCGAAATGTATCAAGAATATAAAGCCAATCGTGATGAAACACCTGAAGGTATTAAAACAGCTGTGCCTTATATCTACGAAATTTTAAAAGCCATGCACATTCCCATTATGGTGAAAGAAGGTTATGAAGCCGATGACGTTATTGGAACACTTGCCAAAAAAGCAGAAAAGGAAGGTTATAAAACCTTTATGGTTACTCCTGATAAAGATTTTGCACAACTCGTTTCCGAAAATATCTTTATGTACAGACCTGTATTTGGAGGTGGCTATGAAACTTGGGGAATTCCAGAAGTTCAGAAGAAATTTGAAGTGACAGATCCTTTGCAAGTGATTGACTTTTTAGGAATGATGGGAGATGCTTCTGATAATATTCCTGGATTACCAGGTGTTGGAGAAAAAACTGCTAAGAAATTTTTAGCAGCTTACGGAAGCATGGAAGGTTTACTTGCCAATACACATGAGTTAAAAGGTAAGATGAAAGAGAAAGTGGAAGCCAATGGTGAGTTAGGTTTACTGTCGAAGAAACTAGCGACTATAATGCTTGATGTACCTGTAGATTTCGATGCAAAAGATTTCGAACTGGATCAGCCTGATGTTGAAAAAGTAAAAGACATCTTTACTCAACTAGAGTTTAGACGACTCACCGATAATTTTATAAAAACATTTTCTGCGGAAGCGACTGCGCCAAAAGTAGAAACAACTACTGTCACTTCGAGTGCAGTCGAGACGTCTTCAGCAAAAGAAACTCCAACGCCAAAAGAACAAAAATCGGCAGGTGAAGGACAATTTTCTTTGTTTGGTGGAGATCCTTCAGATACTACTGAAACGGTTTCGGAATACACACGTAAAACAGCTGAAACAACCTCACATTTTTATCAAAGTATTGCTTCTGGAATGGCAACCAAATTGTTTGTCAGAAACTTACTCAATCAAACCTCAGTCTGTTTTGACACCGAAACGACTGGATTAAATCCACTCACGGCAGAACTCGTTGGTATTTCATTTTCATGGGAAGCTGGTAAAGGCTTTTATGTGCCATTTCCAGAAGATAAAAATGAAGCTCAAGACCTCATTGAAGTCTTACGTCCGTTTTTTGAAAACGAACAGATTGAAAAGATTGGTCAGAATTTAAAATATGACATCAAGGTTTTAGCAAAATATAATGTTGACGTTAAAGGAAAACTCTTTGACACCATGTTAGCGCATTATTTAATCAATCCAGATATGCGACATAA
>NZ_JBGCCX010000110.1:0-16631 GCF_045105015.1 Psychroserpens sp. | reverse complement strand
TAATACTTCTACTTTATCACCAACTTTTAAATCTGGATTGTAACGGAACTCATTAAGAGAAATTACACCTTCAGATTTAGCATTGATATCAATGATAGCATCTCTATCAGTAATGTGAATCACTTCACCTTCTACAACTTCGTCATCTAATGTATCAACGAAATTTTCAGATACTAATTTTTCAAATTCTTCTAATTGCTTGTCATCCACTGGATCAATTCCTTCTTCGTAATTGTGCCAGTTAAAATCTTTTAAGAATTTTTCAGGATTTGCTTGTGACTCAGATACTTCTACCTTAGGAGTCTCAACTGTTTGTGTTTCTGTAGTTTCAACAGTTGTCGCTTCAGTAGTTTCTACCTCAGCTTTTGGAGTTTCTTTTTCAGACATGTGCTGAATATTAATTTGTATTCTGTACGTTTAGAAAGATTAAAACGAATCACATACAGAAGCGTTATTATTTGTTATTATTGTCCTTTTTTCTTTCTCAATTTCGCTAAAAGGAGTGCAAAAATACATATTCTCTATTAATAAAACAAACAAATCAACTGCTAAACATCCAATTATAGTGTAGTAACTTACAAATATTAAAAAAGCAGCCTAACTTATTGATTTTTTGGCATATAAATTGATATCTTTACATTACGTATAACACATAAATTAAAACAACTATTATGGTAAAAGCTAAATACCAAAGTGTACTAGACTTAGGAGAAAAATTAAACATTAAAGAAGGAAATGTTGCAGAAGAAAATGGAGTTTTGAAAGTTTGGGGAACTGCAAATACACAGTATGAAAAAAACTTACTTTGGGATGCTATTAAAGCTGCTGGAGGTGAAGATCCAGGAGATATTATGGCAGATATAAAAGTTGCTGATGAATCTGTTTTTCACAGACATACAGTACAAAGTGGAGAAACTTTAGGGAAAATTGCAAAGCACTATTATGGCGATGCAATGAAATACCAAGACATTTTTGCTGCTAATTCTGATATTTTAAAAAATCCAGATTTAATTCATCCAGATCAAGAATTGATCATTCCAAACCTATAGTATAATAGGTTCAAACAAAAAAAGCGACCAATGGTCGCTTTTTTTGTTTGATGACATTTCTAAATGCTAACGATGTTGTTTAATAATCACTAATTCACATCAAATGAAAACTTTAAAATCAGTATTTATATGCATATTAATTATATCTGTATATGCATGTAGTAAAGAAGACGATAACTCTCAACAACAAGAAGGCTCAGAGCTTATCGATAATTTTCTAGACGCAGATATAATAAATGCGTTAAATACACTTGGATTCAATTTTAGAACTGGCTCAGAAACACCTAATATTGCTGGCGATTTCAAATTTGATCCTCTTTTACTGATAAGTAACACAACTAACATCACTTATGAAAATGAGGTTAATTATATAAATGGCAGTATTTATAAGATCTCTAACTTAAATGCTGAAAATAGAAAATTTAATTTTCAAATTACAGATTTAGTTGGCAATCCAAGCTTTACCCTAACAAGCGATACGTTCTATTATGGTGAAGGAAATAGTTTCTGTGCTTTTGTAAAATTATTACCTTATGAACAATCTGAAGAACCTTATTTATTACTAGCTATATCTGGAGTTGTATCAGAAGATGGAATCATTAATGCTGAACAAGCGTATGTTAATTTAACAGATCGTGAAGAATTTGGATTTGAAAGCTTAAGAGGTCAAGGACAATTAGCTAGAGATGATGACAATCTAGCAGAAAGACAATAATAAAGAATAAGACTTTATTGAACGATTCAATTTTTAAATAAAAGATTGAATCGTTTTTATTTTGATAAAATATGGTTTACCAACTCTTTGATCGTCTCTAATTGTTCTTCTACAGTTAATTCTGAGTTATCTATTTCAATCGCATCCTCTGCTTTTACTAATGGTGAATCCTCTCTTGTAGAATCTATTCTATCTCTAGTGGTGACATTTTCTAAAACATCATCATAGCTTAAATTATGGCCACGTTCTAATAATTCTTTGTAACGACGATTAGCTCTAATTTCAGCTGAGGCTTTCATAAATATTTTCAATTCAGCATCAGGAAACACAACAGTTCCAATGTCTCGACCATCCATGACAACACCTTTATCTTTTCCGAAATTTTGCTGTTGCAATACCAATTGCTCTCTAACTTCAGACACAGTTGCTACCTGACTAACGAATTGAGAAACTTCTAATGTTCTAATTTGCTTTTCAACGTTTTGTTCGTTGAGATAAACTTCAGCAAAACCTAATTCTTCATTAAATTTAAAACTGATTTTAATAGCACCTAATTGGGTAATAAGTAATTCTTTATCAAAACAATTCTCTTGAATTAAATTATTCTGCATTGCATACAAAGTAACTGCGCGATACATTGCTCCAGAATCGACATATATATAGCCCAAAGATTTAGCTAAACGCTTAGCAACTGTACTTTTACCAGTAGATGAAAAACCGTCTATAGCTATTGTAATTCTATTCATTATCTTAAATCAATTTGTAAACCGAAAAAGCTGGTGTTAGACGCACTAGTGTATCTAGCATGTGTATAACTAAATCGTATTTTATTTAATTTAATTCCGACACCAAAGGATAATCCTGAAAAATTTCTTTGTTCTTCAATTCGGAGTTCTTCTGCTCTTCTAAAATTATAACCCAATCGCAAACTAAAACCTCGTTCTGGAAACAATTCTGCACCCAACACTGTATGTCTCATGACCTCTCCTAAAAATCCAACTTCTTCTTGAGTTTGATTACCATCAAGGTCAGTTGTAGCTCTTGAAGGGTTGGCAAAAGATAATGGCCATCTTTGTAAGTTTTCAAACGTAAGATGCCATCGCAAAGGTAAATTTTCAAGTGTTTGTGACAAACCTAATGAAATCTCTAAGGGCAACTTTTCTCTTAATCCTGCATAAGTTACTATTTGTGTTCCAAAATTTCTTACACTTAATGCCGCGTGAAAATCTAATTTTTCATTAATATAAATCGCTCCAAAATCTGCTGCAACACCAATAGAGTTATATTGTTCTAACTTTGAAGTTATCATTTTTAAATTAGCACCTACATAAAAATCAGTATAAGGAATTTGAAAAGCATAACCAGCAGATAATGCAGCTTCATTACCTGTAAAAGTTCCTGTGGATACTCCATTTTGATCATATCCATCAAATTCACCATAGTTTATGTAAGTCATTCCAATATGCAGAGTCTGTACATGTCTGTCCCAAGTATAGGCATAGGCAGCTGTTCCATAACTAATTCCTGCTAAATAACTTGAATAATTTACAGCTAATTGGTTGTCCATTTCAGCATTAATGCTTGCAGGATTAAACAAGCCACTTGTCACATCATAATCATAGTTGGTTATGACTTTTCCACCAAGTGCAGCTTGACGTGGAGAAGACACTAAATTCAAAAATTGAAATGTAGCCTCACCTCCTACTTGGGCAAATAAAGTAGAAGAAGTTAATAGACAAATAAACGCGGTAATTTTCTTTAGCATATAAGTTTGCAAAGTAAATAAATCTATCTTAAAACGAGGATATGTCTATTTTATTTTTTTGAAAGGGTGGAATTCTGATTTACGTTAAGTTTTTGTCCAATTTTAATTAGACTACCAGTTATATTATTAAGATCTTTTAATTCTGCAACAGTAGTATTATTTCTTTTAGCTATACTATATAATGTATCTCCTTTAGAAACAATCCATGTAATCTCAGCTTCTGAAAAATCAAAATTTCTAACTCTTAAAGTCTGACCAGGTTTAATGAGTGTTGTTTCTAATCTATTTGCAATAATTAGCTCATTTAAAGTAGTTTTATAACGTTTAGAAATTAAATAAAGATTCTCATTCTCCTTTACAACATGAAAGTCGGAAATCATAGTTTCTGTTTTCTCAACAGTATTTTCAGTAGACTTATGAGTTGCTAATTCTGAATCTGCAAGAGTTTCAATAAAATCTTCTGAATTGTTTAATTCGGAAGAACTTTCAGATTCATCTAATAGCTCTGTTTCGGCTACTTCATCAGTTACACTTTGAATTGAATCAGAAACTAATTGATTTTGTGGTGTTGCAGAAGATGTTACAATATCCTTTAATAAATTCGTTTTGATTTCAGTTCTCGTATCAAGTAGTGAGTCCTTAATTTTTTTTGCAGCTCTGGATGTAGCAATTTCACCATTAGTGTAAGTGACTTCACCAGTTGTTAAATTAAGTTTTGCTGGCTTCCCATTAAGAAGCACATCTTTGAAATTATTGGTTTCATTAGTTTGCGCAAAAGCTCCAAAACTAGAAGCTGCAAAAACTAAAACCATAGCTATTAATCTAAAGTTTTTTAGCATTCTTTACTCGTTGATTGGTTAATGCCAGTTTTAAGACATCACTCATATCTTTCACATAATGAAATCTTAAACCCCTCAAATATAAGGGATTTATTTCTTCTATGTCTCTTTTATTATCCTCACAAAGTAAAATTTCTTTAATTCTCGCGCGTTTAGCTGCCAAAATCTTCTCTTTAATCCCTCCAACAGGTAACACTTTTCCTCTCAGCGTAATTTCTCCTGTCATCGCTAAACTACTTTTCACTTTACGCTGAGTAAATAAAGATACTAAAGACGTTAGCATTGTAACACCAGCACTCGGACCATCTTTAGGAGTTGCTCCTTCAGGTACGTGAATATGCACATTATATTTTTCAAAAATATCTGGATTAATTCCGAATTCATCAGCATTGGCCTTGATGTATTCCATGGCTATGGTTGCAGACTCCTTCATAACTTTACCTAAATTACCAGTAATCGTAAGGTTGCCTTTTCCTTTTGATAATATAGATTCAATAAATAAAATATCGCCTCCTACTCTAGTCCAAGCTAAGCCTGTAACTACACCAGCAACGTTATTATTTTCGTATTTATCACGTTCTAATTTAGGAGCGCCAAGAACATCTATAACATCTTCATTAGTAACTTTGAGGTTATATGGTTCCTCCATTGCAATATTCTTAGCTGCATGACGCACCATTTTTGCAATTTGTTTTTCAAGTCCGCGAACTCCAGATTCTCTTGTATAGCCATCAACAATTTTCTCCAGTTGTGGTTTCGCTATTTTTAAATGTTTATCGGATAATCCGTGTTCTTTTAGTTGCTTCGGAAGTAAATGGCGTTTTCCAATTTCTACTTTCTCTTCAATGGTGTAACCAGTCACATTAATGATTTCCATTCGATCTCTTAAAGCAGGTTGAATCGTATTTAAACTATTAGATGTTGCGATAAACATTACTTTAGATAAATCGAATCCCATTTCAAGGAAATTATCATGAAACTCACTATTCTGCTCTGGATCTAACACTTCTAATAATGCTGAAGACGGATCACCTTGATGAGAATTGGTTAGTTTATCTATTTCATCCAGTACAAAAACAGGATTTGAGGTTCCAGCCTTTTTCAAACTTTGAATAATACGTCCAGGCATTGCTCCTATATATGTTTTTTTATTCTTATGGATTTCAGCTTCATCACGTAAACCACCTAATGACATACGCACATATTCTCTACCGAGAGCTTCTGCTATAGACTTTCCCAAAGATGTCTTTCCTACACCTGGAGGGCCATACAAACATATAATTGGTGACTTCATGTCATTTCGCAATTTCAAAACAGCTAGGTATTCAATGATTCTCTTTTTCACATCATCTAAACCATAATGATCGCGATCTAAAATTTTCATTGCACGTTTTAAATCGAATTTATCTTGACTAAACTCATTCCATGGTAATTCCAGAAATAAATCTAAATAATTTCTTTGAATAGAATATTCAGCTACTTGAGGATTCATACGTTGCATTTTTGATAATTCTTTATCAAAATGCTCAGCAACCTTATCATCCCACTTTTTTTGTTTAGCTCGCTTACGCATATCTTCAATTTCTTCACCAGAAGAAACACCTCCTCCAAGTTCTTCTTGGATGGTTTTCATTTGTTGATGTAAGAAATATTCACGTTGCTGTTGATTCATATCACTTTGAACCTTAGATTGGATATCATTTTTAAGTTCCAATTTCTGAAGTTCAACATTCATGAATTTTAAGGTGGCTAGTGCACGTTGTTTTAAATCATTAATTTCTAATAATTCTTGCTTTTCCTTTACAGAAAGATTCATGTTAGAGGATACAAAATTTACCAAGAACGAATTACTTTCAATGTTTTTAATCGCAAAAGTGGCTTCGGTAGGAATGTTTGGACTGTCTTTTATGATTTGAAGAGATAAGTCTTTAATTGATTCTATAATTGCAGAAAACTCTTCATTGTCAACTGCAGGTTTCGCTTCAGGAACATCTTTTACGGTAGCTGTTAAATAAGGGTCTTCTGTAACAATATCTTGAATTTCAAAGCGTTTTTTTCCTTGTATAATTATAGTTGTATTGCCATCTGGCATTTTTAAAACTTTCAATATACGTGCTACTGTTCCTTTATGGAAAACATCCTTACCAGAAGGGTCTTCAATAGTTTCATCTTTTTGAGATACAACACCTATAACTTTACTTCCTTTGTTTGCATCATTAATCAATTTGATAGATTTATCTCTACCAGCTGTAATTGGGATTACAACACCTGGAAACAAAACCGTATTACGTAAAGGTAATATAGGTAGTGAATCTGGAAGGGTTTCATTATTTATTTCTGCTTCATCTTCAGGTGTCATTAAAGGAATTAATTCTGAATTTTCATCAAAATCCTGAAATGACAAACTGTCAAGCTTTAAGAAATTAGACTTTGCCATAATATTTTTTTAGTCATTCTGTCATTAAACAAACAGAAGTTAGAAATTTATTTATTTTAAACAATCACATTCAACACTGTATATCAATGATTTAACATGTTAAAGTAATTATATACCTTTATCTAATTCCAATAGTTATGCCATTACACTTCAAAAAACTAAAAACTTTTTTTATTAAAAGTGTAACAATCTGTTCACCCTCTCATCTCTATAATAAAGCATTTGTTTTTTGATACTAACCAACCAAAATATAGAGCAGTTATTACAGCTATGTAAATCTGGAGACCAACATGCACAAATGGAAGTCTACAACAGATACTATAAAGCAATGTACAACACAGCCTTAAGAATCGTAAAAGACAGTTTTGAAGCTGAAGACATCATGCAAGATTCATTTTTAACCGCTTTTACAAAATTGGATAATCTTAAAGAGATTAAAACTTTTGGATCATGGTTAAAACGAATTGTCATTAACAATAGCATATATCATTACAAAAAGAATAACAAATATAATGACGTGCCTTTAGACGACGTACTCTATAAAGTAGAAGATCATTCTGGCATTGGCGAAGTTGAAACATTTTCAAGTATAAAAGCTAATCAAATTCTAGACACAATGAAATTGCTTAAAGATAATTATAGAATGGGCTTAACATTGCATTTGATAGAAGGTTATGATTACGAAGAAATATGTGAGATAATGAACATTACTAATGCGAACTGTAGAACATTAATATCACGAGCTAAAGAAAGCTTAAGAAAAAAATTAGCCCCTTTGGCATCTTAATACAATTGATATGAAAAAAGACGATATAGATACACTTTTTAAAACATTTGAAAATGAGTTTGATGTTCATTCACCAAACACTGGTCATCAAAACCGGTTTTTAGAAAAATTAAAGCAACAAAATATTACCGTTGTAGACAATACCTCTAGAAAAACAAGTTATTGGAAACCATTTTTAGCAGTTGCTGCATCAATTGTGCTTTGTTTTAGCATTTTTAGTGTGATGCAACAACAAGAACCAGAAATAAAAGATTTAGCAAATGTATCTCCTGAATTATCTAGAACTCAAGATTTTTTTACGTTAGCTATAGAAAATGAGTTGGTTGCTCTTGAAACTGAACGCTCACCAGAAACAGAAGAGTTGATTAATGATGCTTTAAAACAACTTAAAGTTTTAGAAAGTAATTATGAAAAACTCAAAATAGATTTAACCGAATCTGGAGATGACCAACGTGTTGTTCATGCTATGATTTCGAACTTTCAAAATAGAATCAATGTTTTAAATCATGTTTTAGAAAACATTGAAGAAATCAAAACATTTAAAAATAACAAATCAAATCAAAATACTTTATAAAAATCAATAATCAACAAAAAACGTTCCTGTGCAGTTATTATATACTCCAATTAGGAAATTAAAACAATCATTATGAAAACAAATTTACTATACAACTTATTATTTGCACTTGTACTTGTTCCAAGTATAGCTCTAGCAGGCAATTCTACAAAATGGTCTGGAAAACATACCAAAGAAAAAACCATAAAAAAAGAGTTTAATGTTTCTAGCGATGCTACATTAAAAGTAAACAATAGCTATGGTAATATTAATATTACTACATATGAAGGCTCAACTGTCACAATAGAAGTCAAAATAAAAGTTAATGGCAATGACATTGAAAAAGTACAAGATAAACTAGAAAACATTGATGTTGATTTTAGTGCATCTCCATCTGCAGTAATTGCAAAAACAATGTTTAGCAAAGAAAAATCTAATAATTGGTGGAATTGGGGAAAGAAGAATAATGTAAATATGTCTATTAATTACATCATCAAATTACCAATCACAAATAATGTAGATTTAAGTAATGACTATGGAAGTATTACATTAGACAAGCTAGAAGGTCGTGCCGAAATCAGTTGTGATTATGGAAAAATAACAACTAAAGAGTTAATGGCAGACAATAACGATATAAGGTTTGATTACACTAATAACTCATACTTTGAATATATAAAAAGTGGAAGTATTAATGCCGATTATAGTGGTTTTACTGTTGGAATGGCTAAGTCTTTAGATATTAATGCTGATTATACATCTTCTGAAGTTGAAGTCGCAGAAAACATCTCTTATAATTGTGATTATGGTTCACTGAAAATTAATAATATAAATAATGTTGAAGGTAATGGTGATTATTTAACCCTTAGATTAGGTACAGTACACAAAAATGTGAGTATTAAAGCAGATTATGGATCTATTAAAATTGGAAAGATGGCTGAGAATGCAGGAAACATTGAAATAGAATCAGATTATTGTGGTATTACAATAGGTTACGATGCAGGTTATGCTTTCAGTTTTGATATTGATCTAGAGTATGCTTCCTTAAGAGATGCAGATGAATTTGAATTTACAAAAAAACGGATAGAATCTTCAGATAAATATTATCAAGGATATCACAAAACATCTAACAGTGGAAATATGATCAGAATAAAGACTGAATATGGAAGCGTAACATTTAAAAAACAATAATAATTCAATCAAAATAAACACAAAAAAAATGAAAAAATCAATCTTACTTACAGCACTTCTATTTTGTATCTCATTTAGCTATGCAGATAAAAAAATTAAAGGAAACGGAAAAATAATAACAACGACTAGATCAACATCAGACTATGATGGCATTAAGTGTGCAGGTTCATTCGACTATATTTTAGTAGCTGGCACTGAAGGAAAAATAACAATTGAAGGCGAAGAAAATTTATTAGATTATGTAGTTACTGAAGTCAAAGACAATCAACTAGTAGTTAAGACAAGAAAGAATGTATATCTAAAACCGAGTAACAATAAAACTATAAAAATTACTATTCCTTTTAAAGACATTGACAACGTGTCCTTATCTGGTTCTGGCGACTTATGGAATGAAGATGTTATTAAAGCAAATGATTTAGACGTTGCCTTAGCAGGTTCTGGTGATGTGGTCTTAGATATTAGAGCAACAAACACAGAAGGCAGAATAGCTGGTTCTGGTGATTTAACTTTAAAAGGTAGTACAAATAAACTTGAAGCTAAAGTAGCTGGCTCAGGAGATTTTCATGGATTTGACTTACAATCTAACCATACTGTAGTTGCGGTAGCTGGTTCTGGTGATGCTGAAGTTGTTTGTAATGAAAGTTTAAAAGCAAGAGTAGCTGGTTCTGGTGATATTGAGTATCGAGGAAATCCGAAAACTGAAGACACTAAGGTTGCAGGTTCTGGAAGTATTAGCAACTAATCTCATCATAAAAAACAAAAAAGCCACAAGTTTAAAACTTGTGGCTTTTTTGTTTTTCAAACTGTAAGTATTAATAAGTCATATCGACTATGCCTTGCGATAAGCTTAAATTTCCTCCAGAATTACTCGTTACAATACCTCCAAATGTACCTTGAATTACTCCACCAGAATTTACAGTAATGTTATTTGTAAAATCATCAAAACCACTGGTATCTGGAAAGTATTCGGTCCCGTTTAAAGTCAATATAAAATTTTGCATAACATCTATACCAGTAGTTCCTTCTGGTACTTCAAATTCAATGAAGTAATTAGCACCTTGGTCAGTATTACTACCATTAACCATAACTATACCAGAATTTAATACAGCAGTACTTGTTGTAATAAATTGAATATTTAATGTTCCAGTCGTAACACTTAACGTACCTGATGAAATAACAGAAGAACAATCTCCCAAACTATCGATTATAGCTTGAATACTTCCATTAGTATCGCCACAAACTACTATTTGATTTTGCAATGCAGACTCATAAGCATTACACAAATCTGAATCTGCTGTATTAGCGTTATAAGCATTTCCTGCTTGAGTCGCGGCATTAGTTGCTGCTTCACATGGATCTGGGTTAACTATAGGCTCACAATTACCTAGGCCATTTAAAACAGATTGTGTGCCACCATCATTTCCACAAAAGGCTATTAAATCTAAAAGTGTATCTCTATAAATGTTACATAATTGAACATAATTATCATCAGTAGCTAGAGCAAAAGCAGCCTGAGCTACTCCTACTGCAGCAGTTGCTGAAACACAGTCATCTACAACTATATCATTAACACAAGTCCCTAAACTATTTAATTGAGTTTGTAATATACCGTCTGGATCACCACAAAACTGTATTTGTACTTCTAGTGCGTTTCTGTATTCAATACATAACTGCGTGTAATTTGCATCAGTAACATCCAAAAAGGCAATTGCAGCATCTTGAGTGTTTTGTGCTGCTATCTCACATGACAATTCATTTTCTTCAGTAAAATCGCCTTCTAATGGCTCATTTTCGCATGTAAAGGCGGTTAACAAGACAAATAAAGAAAATAGGTACGATAATTTTTTCATAGCAAAATTGTATTTATTTTTTACAAACATACTAATTTATAAAATACTGTTAGTTTACAATCTAAACCAAAAAAAAGACTAGAAGTAAATTCTAGTCTTTTAATTTATTGCTTGATAAACTTTTTCTAATCTAGTTTTTGCCAAACTGATGTTGAAATGATATGGATTGTAACAGAAATACCGGGTTGGTTCTGTACTTGTACTTCATCTTGTGCAAAAGTTAAAGTTTGTCCATCATCACTTAAATCAAACTCCGCCATCTGTTCTTCTCCAGCTGTATCTTGTGGCATACCATCAACATCAAATTCAACAAAAGTACCATCTACAGTCATAATGTTTCCATTTGTTGAGTATATTCCAGAGCCATTAACATTGTTATACGAATCTGTATAAGTTGTTGTTTCACCATCAAATGTAGATGTTGTTACTAAATCATAATCACCAGAAACACTGTAAGTTGATTGTTCAAATGTTAAAATATAATCGGAATCTATCGCTTCAGAAACAAAGTTAGAATCAAATACAACTCCATTTACATCAGATTCAGTTGTAATGTCTGAACTAAACTCAATCAATTCCCAATCGCCAAGTAAAGACGTATTATCATCACTTTCATTGTCATCATCATTATCTTGAAACTCTTGATTTAGCAAATCACTATCAATTGATTCATTTTCACAAGTAAAAGCTGTTAGTAAGACAAATAAACAACAAAGAAATCCTAATTTTTTCATGATATAATTGATTTAGTTTTAACAAACATACTAATTTTAATTTGCAAACGTATTTTCTTTTGGAACTCTAAATAATAAAACGATACCTACTAAAAAGAAGATGAATAAAAACAGAATAGCATTTCGCATACTACCAGTGATTTGATCAATAGTTGCAAATATTACCATACCAATCACAATACCAATTTTTTCCGCTACATCATAAAAACTAAAATAGGATGTTGTGTCTTCTGTATCTGGCAAAAACTTTGAATATGTTGATCTTGCTAAGGATTGAATTCCTCCCATAACTAAACCAACTAATGATGCAGCAATGTAAAACTGCATAGGTGTCTTCATAAAATAAGCGTAAACACACAATGACATCCAAATAAAATTAATAACAATTAAAGTTGATATATTTCCAAATTTCTCTGAAGCTCTTGAAGTTAATACAGCACCCAAAATCGCAACTAATTGTATCACAAGTATACTAATTATAAGTCCTTGAGTTTTAGCATCAGAACCACCCCAAGTAATTTCTTCCTCTCCAAAGTATACAGCTACAAGCATTATCGTTTGTACTGCCATACTAAAAACAAAAAAGGCTACGAGATACCGTTTCAATCTTAAATTATCTTGAAGTTGAATCCAAACTTGTTTTAATTCTTTTAAACCATCTAAAACAACTGCTCTTGTGACTTTATGTCCACTAGACGTTCCTTTTGGCAACCAGTAAAATGAATATTGACTAAATAATATCCACCACAAACCTACAGTGATAAAAGAATAACGCATCATCTGTATTTTGTCTTCTCCATTTTCTTGGCTCATAACCATTACAAGGTTAACTATTAAAAGTAGTACGCTACCAATGTAACCCATGCTAAACCCACGAGCACTGATACTATCTTGTTGTTCTGGGAATGCTATATCTGGTAAATAAGAATTATAGAATACTAGACTTCCCCAATACCCAATCAAACCCATAAAATAGAACATTAAACTTGTGTGTATATTCTCAATGCTAAACCAATATAATCCAATACAACCAGCTCCACCTAGATAACAGAAAAATTTCATAAAATTTTTCTTGTTTCCTACATAATCTGCAATACCTGAAAGGATTGGTGATGTTATTGAAACTACTAAAAATGTAAATGCTGTTACATAAGTAATTAACGCTGTACTTTTGAATTCCATTCCAAAAGCTGAAACTATCTTTTCAGTTTCTGAAATAAACAAAGCTGAATAAAAAATAGGAAATATTGAAGAAGCAATAGTTAGCGTATACACTGAGTTAGCCCAATCGTAAAAAGCCCATGCATTTAGCAGTTTTTTACTGCCTTTTTGAAGATGTTCCATAAAAAAAGCTGCTTTTTAATAAGCAGCTTCTAAAATAAGATATTTTTATGAACTTAATACTAAAACGCTCCTAATGGCCTAAATGAGTTAGTGCCAAATTTTTTAGCTTCAGCTTTAGCAGCTGGTGACCATTCTTGTAAATTAGAAATTCGTGTATCATTTGAAGGGTGAGTACTTAAAAACTCTGGTGGAGCTTGACCTCCGCTATTAGCTTTCATACGTTTCCATAATTCTGCAGCTTCATCAGGATTGTAGCCTGCAATAGCCATTAATGTTAGTCCAAATTTATCTGATTGTGTTTCATGGCTTCTGCTAAAAGGTAACATTCCTAAAACATTAGATCCAACTCCATAAGACTGATTAAAAATATTACGCGTTTGCTCATCTTTTATAGCTATGTTTCCAACAACACCAAGTCCTTGTTGAAGATAAGCAGCACTCATGCGTTGTTGTCCATGATTAGCTAATGCATGAGCGACTTCGTGCCCCATAATAGCAGCTACACCTGTTTCATTTTGAGCTATTGGAAGAATTCCTGTATAGAAAACAATTTTTCCTCCTGGCATACACCAAGCATTAACGGTTTTATCATTAACCAAATTATATTCCCATTGATAATCCTTTAAATAACCTTCGTGACCATTTGCATTTAACCAACGTTCAGCCGCAACAGCAATACGTTGCCCTACACGTTGAATCATTTCAGAATCAGAAGTTCCATTAACAATGTTGTTTTCAGATAAAAATTTATCATACTGAGCAAATGCAGATGGAAAAATTTGACTATTAGACACGAATGCTAAAGTTTTATTTCCAGTTAGTGGATTAGTAGCACATGACAAGAACAACGCTAAAGTCAAAACTGTTACTATCGTATTTTTATATTTCATGGTTAATTGTTTTTATTTTACTAGCTAATTTACAAAATTCGTTTCGTAATATTTGACACAATCAGATTTAAAATGTCACAACTACATTGAATTTAAATTACAATCGTAAATATTAAAATAAAATACATTGGTATTTTTGCAAATGAAGTAAGTTATCTTAATAATTTCGACTTAAAAAAAAATTATTTATCAAATGAAAAATATAATTATAGTATTAGTAGTTGCATTATTCTTTAGTTGTAATTCATCTGCTCAAAAACAAAAGGAAGAGAAAAAAGAATTTCCAGTTACTAAAACGGAAACGGAATGGAAAGCAGAATTAACTCCTGAACAATTTTATGTTCTTAGAAAAGCTGGAACTGAACGTCCATTCTCTAGTGATCTAAATAAAGAATACAGTGAAGGTGTTTTTCATTGTGCTGCATGCAACACACCACTATTTAAGAGTGAAGATAAATTTGATTCCGGTACAGGTTGGCCAAGTTTTGATCGTGAAATAGAAGGCAATGTTGAATTTTCAGTTGATTATAACCTTGGCTATGCAAGATCTGAAGAACATTGTGCCACTTGTGGTGGACATCTAGGGCATGTATTTAATGATGGCCCGAGGAATACAACAGGAAAACGACATTGTATTAATGGCGTCGCATTAAAATTCGTTCCTAAAGGAGAGTAAGCTCATGACTTACCAAATAGCGATATAAATTCTAACTATCACACTTCATAGTTTTAAAATATTTATGTCGCTAATTTTATTGAGTAATTTCAAATCTGATGAATAATTCATATCTAAAAAGCATTTTAAAGCAATTCGAATATTATAAAAGTCTTGGGGACACCACGATAAATCAATTAAATTTTGATGAGATTCAAAAAGAATTTATTCAGGATTCTAATTCGATTTCAATAATTGTAAAACACATCTCTGGAAATATGTTAAGCAGATGGACTAATTTTTTAACTGAAGATGGAGAAAAAGAATGGCGACATCGCGATAGTGAATTTGAAGACACATTTAAAAGTAAAGAAGAATTGCTAAAATACTGGAATAACGGTTGGAACTGCTTATTTAAAGCTATAAGATCTTTAACCTCAAAAGACTTAGAACGTATTATCTACATTCGAAACCAAGGTCATAGTGTTACTGAGGCCATTAACAGACAATTAGCACATTACTCCTATCATATTGGTCAACTCGTTTTTATTGGAAAACTTATAAGAGGAAATGATTGGACTTCATTATCTATTCCCAAAGGAAAATCGGCAACTTACAATCAGGAAAAATTCAGTAAAGAAAAAGGTCGAAGACATTTTACTGATGACCTTTAATATTACAATTTGGTTTCGTAACTTCGTAACCTTAAAAATTAGACAAAAATAGACTCATGAGTAAATACGATGTAATAGTACTTGGAAGTGGTCCTGGAGGCTACGTAACTGCAATTAGAGCCTCTCAATTAGGCTTAAAGACTGCTGTTGTAGAAAAAGAAAGCCTAGGTGGAGTTTGCCTTAATTGGGGTTGTATTCCAACTAAAGCGCTATTAAAATCTGCCCAAGTTTTTGAATATTTAAAACATGCCGAAGATTACGGACTAAAAGTGAAAGATGCGGAACATGATTTTGATGCTGTTGTAAAACGAAGTCGTGGTGTTGCTGAAGGAATGAGCAATGGTGTTAAATTTTTGATGAAAAAAAACAAAATTGATGTCATTGAAGGATTTGGGAAATTGAAAACTGGTAAGAAAGTTGAAGTAGACGGAAATATATACAGTGCAGACCACATTATTATTGCTACAGGAGCACGATCGCGTGAATTACCAAGCTTGCCTCAAGATGGCAAAAAAGTAATTGGATACAGAGAAGCAATGACTTTACCAAAACAACCAAAGAAAATGATTGTAGTTGGTTCTGGCGCTATAGGTGTAGAATTTGCTTATTTTTATAATTCTATGGGAACCGAAGTCACTATTGTTGAATACCTTCCTAAAATTGTTCCTGTTGAAGATGATGATGTTTCTAAACAATTGGAACGATCATTTAAGAAAAATGGAATTAAAATTATGACTTCTTCTGAAGTGACTAAAGTTGATACGTCTGGAACAGGTGTAAAAGCAACTGTAAAAACTAAAAAAGGAGAAGAAGTTCTAGAAGCTGATTTAGTGCTATCTGCAGTAGGAATTAAATCAAATATTGAAAACATAGGATTAGAAGATGTTGGTATTGCAGTGGATAGAGATAAAATCTTAGTAAATGATTACTACCAAACTAATATTCCTGGATATTATGCGATAGGAGACGTAACTCCTGGTCAAGCTTTAGCGCATGTAGCTTCTGCTGAAGGTATTTTATGTGTTGAAAAAATTGCTGGACAACATGTTGAAGCTTTAGATTACGGAAACATTCCTGGTTGTACTTACTGTTCTCCAGAAATTGCGAGTGTTGGCCTAACCGAAAAACAAGCTAAAGAACAAGGGATCGAT
>NZ_JBGCCX010000109.1:0-2792 GCF_045105015.1 Psychroserpens sp. | reverse complement strand
AATGACAAATAATGTAACTATGGCTGGACCACCTTTTATTTTATATCATAAATGGGATGAGGAAAACGATGCAGCTATATTCTCAACATGTGTACCAACAAATTCTAAAATCGTGACTGATGATGCGGAAATCTTAACAGGAAAACTAGAATCTTTTAGTGCTGTAAAAACAGTTTTAAAAGGTAATTATTCCAATCTAAAAGAAGCTTGGGAAACCACAATGAAATATATAGCAGACAATAACTTAGAAATGGTTGAAGGTGGATCGATGTTGGAAACGTATTTATCTGACCCAATGCGTGAACTAAATCCTGCGAAATGGTTTACAGAGATTTATGTGGAAGTTGAATGAGCTTGATCAAAAATGACAGAAGACTGATGACGGAAGATTTCTCGCAAAGGCGCGAAGGCGCAAAGAAAAAATGACTAAAGACGAAAAACACCTTACTACCAACTAACAACTATAGACTACCAACAAAAGACAGATAAAATTTGAAACAACTCTTACTCGTATTTCTTGGTGGTGGTTTTGGAAGTATGCTACGCTTTATTATAGGAAAATGGCTTAATAATTCTGAAAACGGAATTCCCTATGGCACGTTTGCTGCCAATATTATCGGTAGTTTATTAATCGGAATTATCTTGGGCTTGGCTGCTAAAAATGAAACTTTGTCTCAGAGTCAGACATTGCTTTTAGCGACTGGTTTTTGTGGTGGTTTTACAACCTTCTCGACGTTTGCCTATGAAAATCATGTGTTTTTAAAATCTGGAGACTTTATGAGTTTTGCTATTTATACTATTGCTAGCTTTGGAATAGGCTTTTTGGCAGTTTTTTTCGGGATTTGGTTAGTAAAATAATATTTGTATAAAACGTGGAAAGCCTTTAGATATCTTACCAAATTATGAACGCAAGACGACTGAAAACTGCAAAACTAATTTTTCTTATAAAACCCTTCGTCCTTTAACCCTTCTACCTCTTTTAGAATTGAAATAAAAATAAAATCATCAATAGCATCTAACGTTCTATAACGCAAAGATTTTACCACTTTACGATTTTCAGAAATTAAATACACATCCCATTTTTTAGATAAGTGTGCCGAATGCCAAAACCCAACATCGACATAGTCTTTTGTTTGATTGAGATAACAAATTGGTCGCTTATCTATATAATAGCATGGAATTCTCCATTTGTAAAGCAGTTGCGTTTCAGGCAAAGTATGTTCTATTAAAACTTGCAAATGCAAAAAAATAGATTTGTAAGGTTCTGACTGTTTTAATATGTATGCTTCTGCTGGATTCAAAACTGGAATAATTTTTGTCTAATTTAGCAATATGAAAACATTTTTGCTAGCTTTCTTTCTGATTTCAATTCAATTTAGTTCTTCTCAGACCTATAGTAAAGTAGATTCGATTGTAAGCGGTTATCCAACAAAATTCGAATCAATTGAAAGCTTAGCCATAAAAATTAATAAAGATTTTGATACTACAATTGATAAAACTAGAGCTGCTTATTTCTGGATATCTAATAATATTTCTTACGACTATGAAATGTTTCAAAAAAAAGGCTCTGCATATAAAGTCATAAAATATGATACTGAAACTGAGTACCAAGAAAAACAATTGAAACAAGAGTTAAAATATGCTGAACAATGTTTAAAAAGAAAAAAAGCAGTTTGTGAAGGATACTCTCAGTTACTACGATTTACATTAAAAAAACTAAATATACAATGTGAAGTAATTGTAGGTTCAGTAAAAGGTTCTTACCGAGATATTGGAAGAATTAAAAAATTATCTAATCATGCTTGGAATGCTGTTAAGATTGAAAATCAATGGCAATTAATCGATGTAACTTGGTCTACTGGCAACAGAGTGACGACACCTAATATTTTTGATTTTGTTGACACATATTTTCTTACCAATCCCAAATTATTTATTTTAGACCATTTTCCAAAAGAACAAAAATGGCAATTATTAGAAGACCCAATTAGTAGAACTAACTTTTTTCTATTTCCGAAAATTTATCATCCATTTTTCACAAGTAAAATCGTATTGGGCAAAGCATCTAATGGCTTAATAAAAGTAAGGGCAAATGACACAATTAAATTAATATTCGATCATGTGATTATTGACAAATTTTATAAATACGCCTTCAAAGATGGATTATCAACATCATTTCTATTTGAAAAAACAGATGACCAATTTATAGTTAATATACCTCATAGTTTTCAAAGACCTACCTCTCTCACAATCTACTTTGAAGATCAATCAATCTTAAAATATAAAATTATCGCAGATAAATAAACTTTATGCTTATTTGAAATATAAGTCAGATAAATCTAAAACAAACCCAAAACACCAATCACTATAAGAACAATTCCTATTATAGCCTTAAAAGGTGCTAATTTATCAGATAGCTTTATTAAGCTAGATTCCAATGCTGGCACTTTACTAAACACATGTGTTAACAATAAAATACCTCCTAAAATACTGATGATATTATAGAGTAATCCACTTCTAATCATAAGAATTGGTAAAACCACAAGCGCACCACCAATTACAGTTTGAAAAGGCGTTAACTTACCTGCTATTTTATTAAAAACGTTACTTTCGCCATCCCATTTATCTAAGGTAGCCAGTCCAAGTAAAATTCCTCCAGAAATTTTGGCAATTGTTAATAGTAATCCAATCATATCATTAAAATTCTTTAATTAATAGTTTATAAATTTAGTTAAATCTCTAAAATAAATTTGCGCAAACCAATTAAATTATTTTACTTTGTATTTCAAAGTACT
>NZ_JBGCCX010000108.1:0-19228 GCF_045105015.1 Psychroserpens sp. | reverse complement strand
TGGGTTCGATAATGATATCAAATTTAGTGTTTGGTTTTTCATGAAAAGGAGCACGAACACTAACTAAATTATCAACAATAATAGGATTAAAATTCTTTTCCCATTCTGAATTCCAGTTGGTTTGTTCAATCTCTTCGGAACTATAAGATATTTCAAATTCTTCTGATTTAAGTATTTGAATATCGTTAAGTATATCTTTGAACCACTCCTCTTTTTGAATGTAAGCTGTAAGCCCTTCTTCGGTCTCTACAAAACTCTCAAATCCTGCATAACCAAGTTCTGCAATGAGAATTTCTACTGCAGGCTGAAGTGGTGTGACCTTGAAATAATAACCTAAATATATTGTATTTGACATGATATTAATTAAACAGTTGCGTTAGTGATAGAAACGGCATCCTTTTTTGTTTACAACAAAAAAGATATAGTGTATAGCACGACCAACCAATGGTTGGAAACGCCATCATTTATTTAAAACGCATTGACAATCGCATAAAAATCTTCAGCTTTTAAAGCTGCTCCACCAATCAATCCTCCATCAACATCTGGTTTTGAAAAAATTTCTTTAGCATTCCCTGGCTTCACACTTCCGCCATAAAGAATTGTCATATCATCTGCAATTGCGTTTCCATATTTGGTTGCTAGCGTTTTTCTAATAAATGCGTGCATGTCTTGCGCTTGTTCTGGACTCGCAGTTTCACCAGTACCAATGGCCCAAACAGGTTCGTAAGCTAAAACGATATGTTTGAACGCAGATGGCTCTAAATGAAATAACGCATTTTTAATTTGACTTTCAACTACAGACGCTTCTTTTCCAGCCTTACGATCTGCTAATTCTTCACCAAAACAAAAAATCACTCTCATATTATTTACTAAGGCTGCATCTACTTTTTTTGCTAAAGATTCATCTGTTTCGTTAAAGTATGCACGACGTTCACTATGTCCTAAAATAACGGTTTGAATTCCGATACTTTTTAACATGTCTGCACTTATTTCTCCTGTATACGCTCCGTTTTCTGCAAAGTGCATGTTTTGCGAAATGACTTCAATATCATCTTGTTTTGTTGCTTGAAACGCATGCCATAAGTTTACAAATGTTGGTGCAATCATAACTTCAGCATCTGAAGTTTTAGTTTGTTGTTTAAGTTCTGAAATAAGCGTTTCTGTCTGATTTAAATTGTTATTCAATTTCCAATTTCCTGCTACAATGTGTTTTCTCATCTCTTTGCCTGCTAAAGCAGGTGTATTTTAAGTTATACTTATTTTAATATGTCTTTTATTGAAGGATCATTAGCTTCAATCGCTTCAAATAATTCTATTCGTCCAGTTGCATCTACAATCATATATCTTGGTATCCAATCGATATCAACAAAATCTCCTAAACGCCCTTTTGTTCCTTTGGGCATGAAGTAATGTTCACCTTCGATATTATGCTTTTTTATGGTACGTTTCCAAGTTTCAATTTTTCTATCTGCTGATAAAAACAAATACACAGCATCAGGTTTCTCTTTTTGTAACGCTCTCAGCTCTGGCAAACCAACTATACAGTCGCGACACCAACTTGCCCATACATCAATAACAATTTGTTTCCCTCCATACTTAGAAAGGATATCTCCAAATGTTATAGAATTACCTGCTAAATCAATGTATTCTTCTTTCAAAACAGCCTCAGAAAATTGAGTTTGCACCGTTTTATAACAGCCCGTAAATAGGAATACACAAATAAGAATAGTGAGGATTGGTTTCATCTGCTTTTATTCTAGTTTCACTTTAGGATCGAGCCATCCATAAATGATATCTACAAAGATATTGATAATGATAAACAAAAGCGCTATTATGAGTACGGAACCCATAATAACTGGTAAGTCTAATGTGTTTAGTGCATTTACAATTTCTTTTCCTAAACCATTCCAACCAAAAATATACTCCACAAATACTGCTCCAGCCAACATAGAAGCAAACCATCCAGATATAGCTGTTACAACAGGGTTTAAAGCATTTTTAACAGCATGTCTTGTTATGATTTGAAATTCGGTTAATCCTTTAGCTCTTGCAGTTCTTATGTAATCTTGATTAAAAACTTCTAGTAAAGAATTACGCATTAATTGAATGACGACTGCTAAAGGACGAATACCTAAAACGATTGCTGGGAGAATCAAGTTTTTCCATTTGATTTGCATGCGCTCACCGAAATCATCGAGTTCATACAAACTACCTGTCATCTCAAGGTTTGTGTATTCATGTAGTACATAACCAAAACACCAAGCAAATAATATCGCACTAAAAAAAGAAGGCACACTCATACCAAGTGTACTAAATATTTGAATGGTTTTATCTAGCCATCTATCTTTGTACAATGCTGAAATAATGCCGAGGAAAACACCTAAAATAATCGCAATAAAAATAGCTGACACTGCAAGAACTGCAGTGTTTGGCAATGTTTCACTTATAACTTGAGATACTTTTTTTCCTTGTTTGGTAAACGATTCTCTTAAGTATGGAAACTTCACAACCGTTGTAGTTTGACCTAAAGTAAATAAGCTACTAGCACTATATTTTCCGTTAGCTAAAAACGTGTAGTCTTCAGGGTTTGTTGAATGAAACGATAAGGGAGAAACATCATTAAGGTAATACAAGTACTGTGTAGAAATAGGTTTGTCAAATCCGTATTTGGCTTTTACTGCTGCTATCTGTTGGCTGTCCTCATTTTGCCCGAGCATCATTTGTGCTGGATCTCCTGGCAATACATTAAATAAAAAGAAAATAACAGTAACTACTCCAAATAAAGTGAGTAAAGTATAAAAGGTTTTATTTAGAATATATCTTATCAGACGTGTTTTATTTTTTAAAAATTTAAATCGTCAACATCATTCCAATGGACTTTTTGAGTTACTGTTCCTTTTTCAAGAACCACAATACCAGGATTGGCACGAACAATCGTTTTTAGCACTTTTTCATCACAAAGATAGAATTCGGCATCTAAATTATATGTTTGTTGAATTTCTTCTTTCTTGTCTGCTCCGGAAGCGGTTAAACCAATAACTGCATAGCCTTTTTTGTTAGCCTCATCTGCCATAGTTTTCAATTTTGCCATACCATCAACTTCAGCCTTATCTAGATTATACGATACGATCATGACTAGTTTTTCAGTTTCTAAAAATTGTTGTGTTAAATCTTCAGATTGAGATTCTATAGAAAAATCTTGAATTTTAGGCACATCACCTTCCTGTACTGTTTCCGTTTCTACTCCAACAATTTTATCATAGGTTTTTGGTCCACGACCACGATCTGTAATCTTTTGTTCTTTACCATCTAGCATGTAAGTCCAATGGTAATCTATTATTGCATCTTTAGCATCGGCAGGTAATTCCATATTTTGCTGAAGATTATCACCAATTTTATAGGCTCTAAAATCGAAGCTTGGCAAATGCATTAATACATGATATCCAAACCAAAGACAAACAATAAAACTTAGCAAGGCACTAACCGTTACACCAAACTGACTCATGATAGGCTTGATGTGTTTTTGCCCGATGAATAACACTAAAATTAGTACTAATAAAATGACATCTTTACCAAAAGATTGCCATGGCGTTAACTTGAGAAAATCACCAAAACAACCACAATCTTTTACTTTGTCAAAATAAGCAGCATAAAAGGTTAGAAAGGTAAAAAAGACAATCATTCCTAATAAACTCCAAACGGTAAATTTTGGTTTATAACCTATGAGTAAAAAAACGCCTAATATCACTTCAAATACAACAACGAAGACTGAAAGTCCTAATGCATAAGGTATAAATACAGGAAGATCTAAAACGTCGTAGCTAAAATATTCTTGAAGTTTATATGAAAACCCTAAAGGGTCATTTAGTTTGATAAATCCTGAAAAGATAAATAATCCTCCAACTAAAATTCTACAGATATTGACTAGTGCTTTCATATATTTTGAATAAAGCGGTTTTACTGATTTGTTTCGCTTAAATGTATCATTGCAAAGACAGAGTAATTAATCATGTCTTGATAATTAGCATCAATACCTTCACTCACTAGAGTTTGTCCAGCATTGTCTTCAATTTGTTTGACACGTAACAATTTTTGTAAAATCAGATCGGTTAAGCTACTTACTCTCATATCTCTCCAAGCTTCACCATAATCATGATTCTTATCCATCATCAATTGTTTGGTAATTGCAATTTTATCATCATACAATGCAGTTGCTTCATCAACAGACAAATCAGGTTGTTCTACAACTCCTTTTTCTAACTGAACTAAAGCCATTGTACAATAATTGATTATACCTATAAACTCACTCACTTCACCTTCATCAACCTTACGTTCAGCATTTTGTTGCAATCCTCTTATGCGTTGAGCCTTTATATAAATTTGATCCGTTAATGATGGTAGCCTTAAAATTCGCCATGCACTTCCGTAGTCTTTCATTTTATTAATAAAAAGGCTTCTACATTGTGAAATGACCTCATCATATTGTTTTGAAGTATCTTGCATCTAAAACATTTAATTTTCCGTAAATTTCGCATAAATTAATCAGATTTAAAAACTTTAACGACACTATATAGTTTTGAACAAAACCATCAATTGTAAAGGACAATTAATAGACCTCAGTCAACCAAAAGTAATGGGTATTCTGAATGTGACTCCAGATTCATTTTATGATGGTGGACGATTTAGAAATTCTTCAGCTGTGATGCGACAAGTAGATCAAATGCTTGAAGAAGGTGCAACCTTTATTGATGTTGGTGCTTACAGTTCTAAACCTAATGCAGACCACATAAGCGAGCCTGAAGAATTGGAGCGCATCTTACCTATAGTAGATTTACTTATTAAAAACTTTCCTGAGGTGAAATTGTCTATTGATACTTTTAGAAGTGAAGTCGCTAAGCAATGTATTGAAGCTGGAGCATGTATGATAAATGATATTTCTGCTGGTCATTTAGATGACAAGATGTTAAAAACAGTGGCAATTTTAAAAGTTCCTTACATCATGATGCATATGAGAGGGAATCCGAAAACGATGCAACAACAAACAGAATATGATGATTTAGTAAAAGACATAATATTTTATTTTTCTGAACGAATTAATAAAGCAAGAACATTAGGAATACATGACTTAATAATTGATCCTGGTTTTGGATTTGCTAAAACTTTGGAACAAAATTATGAGCTTCTAAATAAGCTAGAGCTTTTTAAAATGACTGACTTACCTGTTTTAGCTGGTCTGTCTAGAAAATCGATGATATACAAAACCTTAGAATCTTCAGCAGAAAAAGCACTAAATGGAACAACTGTTCTAAATACTATTGCGTTACAAAAAGGAGCTTCTATTTTAAGAGTGCATGATGTTAAAGAAGCGCTAGAATGCATTAAACTAACCCAGCAACTTCATTAAATGAAATCTATTTATATCTTCCTATTTACACTATTATTTTTTTCATGTGGAAATGATAAATCTGTATTATTACCAGAAATAGAATATGCCAAGACCACTGAAGTTCTTGATATATCGCCTGCATATATTTTTTATGATGAAACACAACCAGACAGCGTAGAACTCAATCGTAAAAATTTGATTGGAACTACCAATTGGTTATTTAATGTAGATAAGCGTTTAACTTTGCAGCAAGCCATTCCTAAGATAAAATTCTTGCAAGATAAAAAACGAAATGCACAAATGCATAAAAACGAAAATGCCAAAAATTATTACACCTGTAATGACACAAGTATTCATAATTTAGGGTTTATTGAGTTTACCGAAGTGATGTATCAAAGTGTTTCACTAAGAGATTTTTTTAGTAATAAACCACGATATGAAAAAATGAGTTTAGCCTTAAATGTCATTTCAAAGAATAATTATATTTTAGAATCTTCTTACAAAGAAAAATCAAACACTGAAATCTACTCTAACATCAATAATGTGATTAATAAAATTTATGAATACTTTAAAACAGAACAAGATGTGAAGCTCTATTTTATGTTCAATTCAAAATTAAGCTTTCAAGAATACATCAGTATTAAGTCTAAAATACAAAGCATAACAGATAAAGGAATTTCAATTGACAACAACGAATTCATTTATTAAGCATAAATTATTACATTTACATAAACACGCTAACCTTGGAGAAATTCAAATTTTGGGATTTTGGGATTATAGATTTTATCGACGTTTTTCTCGTCGCGATACTACTCTACTACATCTATAAGCTTGTAAAAGGCACTGTTGCAATTAATATTTTTATAGGAATCATTATCATATATACGGTTTGGAAAATCACCAACCTATTGGAGATGCAAATGCTTCACAACATTTTTGATGGCTTTATGAAGGTTGGTATTATTGCCTTAATAGTCGTCTTTCAGCCAGAAATTCGGAAATTCTTACTTATGGTTGGATCTACAAATTTAAGTGGTCGTGGTAAGTTATTCAGTAAAATGAAATTCTTAAAAAGTGATATAGAAACTGAAACTAATGTTGATGCCATTGTTGCTGCATGTCATAAAATGGGAAGTACAAAAACTGGAGCTTTAATTGTTTTAGAACGTAATAATAATTTAGATTTCTTACTTAATACAGGTGATGAAATGAATATTAAGGTCACCCAACCGATCATCGAAAGTATTTTCTTTAAAAATAGTCCCTTACACGATGGGGCTATTATTATTGATAATAATATCGTAAAAGCAACGCGAGTGATTCTTCCTGTAAACAATGAAAAAAATATTCCTCAAAGGTTTGGATTAAGACATCGTGCTGCAGTAGGTATTACAGAAAAAACAGATGCTATTGCTTTGGTTGTAAGTGAAGAGACTGGTCAAGTATCATACCTGAAAAATGGTGAGTTTGTCATGTTTGAAAACATAGAAGAATTGCTTAACCTTTTAAAGAAAGATTTGGTGTAATTATGGAGTGTAAAAACTGTAATACCTCGTTAAGTAAACTCATAAATTATTGTCCGCTTTGTGGTGCAAAAATCGTAAAAAATCGATTGACAATGAAGAGTATTGCTGCAGATATTAACGAACAGTTTTTAAATATAGACAATAAGTTTCTAAAGACCTTTTTACATTTATTTAAAAAACCTGATGCGGTTATCAATGGCTTTATCAATGGTACACGTAAGAAATACGTAAACGTTATCCAGTATTTTGCAATTTCATTGACTTTGGTTGGTATTCAAGTGTTTTTAATGAATACTTTTTTTAAAGAAGCTATGGAAATAGATCCAAATATGTTTGGACCAATGGCTAATCCTGAAAATCAAGAAAACAACCCTTTTAAAGATCTCAAATATGAAGATTACAATAATTATCAAAGTGTTTTCTATGTGCTGAGTATTCCATTTTCAGCTATTTCTACTTGGCTAGCTTATTGGATTGCTGGTTTGAGACAGTATAACTTTACAGAGCATTTAATCCTAAATTTGTACTATTCAGCGCAAGTCATCATTATTAATGCTTTTGTAACGATTATACTATTGTGTTTGGGAGTTGATTTTATTTTAATATCCACAATTAGTACTATTTTTATTTTCTGTTATTTCTTTTATGTCTTAAAGCGTGTGTTTAACACTTCAATTTTAATGACGCTTGCCTATTTCTTATTAGTAATGGCTGCATTAGGCTTTATTTTCATTATCATTATGATATTGCTAATTCTTATTGTCGCTATTACAATATATTTTATAAAAAGTAGATGAATTGCAAAAACTGTCATACCGAACTTTCAGAACACAGCCAATTTTGTAATAGTTGTGGTGGAAAAGTCATTAGAAACAGATTAACATTCAGAAACTTATTTGAACACGTCAGTGAAACCTTTTTTAACTACGATAATAAATTATTAAGAACAATAATCGACTTAATTAAACAACCAGAAGTTGTTATTGGAGGTTATATTAGTGGTGTAAGAAAACGTTATGTAAATCCCATTAGTTTCTTCGGTCTTACTTTAACTCTAGTTGGTTTAGAATGGTTAGTTTTAAGAAGGTTTTTTCCTGAGCAACTTAATTTATCATCTTTAGCTGTTGGTGGAAACGAATCAATGCTCGAAAACGTTTTTAGTTTTGCACAAGACTATTCTTCAATAATTATGATGTTGTCTGTACCTATCTATGCCATCATTTCTAGAATTGTTTTTTTTGATAATAAAAAGTATAACTATGTGGAGCATATTATCGCATTCACTTATATGATGGCAATTCTCTCACTATTTGGCGCTGTCATAAATGTCATTGGAGCCTCAATGGGTCGTGATCTTGGACTTGTTACTTATATAAATATGCCAGTCCAAATTATTTATATTTCCTATTGCTTTAAAAAACTATATAAAATAAGTACCGCTGAAATCTTTGGTAGAATGATTTTATCTCTTTTTACGTATATGATATTATATTTCCTTGCTGTAATCGTAGTGTTTATAGCTATTTACTTCTTTGAAGGAAAAGAAGCATTAATGAAAGTTTTTGAAGGATTCAGACCAAAAAACTAATATTATGCAACTTCTGCATTCAAAAACTGAACTTCGTACAGATTTCTATAATAACCGTCTTCTTTTTTAAGAAGCTCCTCATGTGTGCCTTTTTCAACAATACGACCTTCATCCATAACAATAATCTGATCGGCTTTTTGAACTGTTGCTAAGCGATGTGCAATTACAATAGACGTTCTCCCTTTAGTTATTTTATCTGTTGCATCTTGAATTAATTGCTCAGAATAAGAATCTACGGAAGATGTAGCTTCATCTAAGACCAAAATACTAGGATTGGTAACATAAGCCCTTAAAAATGAAATGAGTTGTCGCTGTCCAGAAGACAACATAACTCCTCTTTCCTTTACGTTATACTGATAGCCATTAGGCAGACTCATAATAAATTTATGTATACCAATGTCTTTTGCTGCTTGGTGAACTTGTGCTTCAGTTATATTAGGGTTTTTAAGTGTTATATTATTGAAAATTGTATCAGCAAACAGGAAAACATCTTGCAAAACAACTGCAATTTGAGAACGAAGTGATTTTAGAGTTAAACTCTTAATATCAATTCCGTCAATACATATCGTTCCTTTTTGAATGTCGTAAAAACGATTTAGTAAATTAATGATTGTTGATTTTCCTGCTCCTGTAGCACCAACTATTGCGACAGTATCGCCTGGATTGACATTTAGTGAAATGCCTTTAAGAACTTCTTCATTTTCAACATATGAAAAATGTACATCCTTAAATGTAAGATTACCTTTAAAATCTGAAGCGATAGTAGTTCCTGAATCATCAATTTGTGAGGTTGTATCTAACACTTTAAAAACACGATCTGCAGCAACCATACCCATTTGAAGCGTATTAAACTTATTTGCAATTTGATTTAGTGGTCTAAATAACATTGGTACAAACATGATAAATGCAAATAATTGACCTTCAGAAGCTGTACCACTAAACACGACACTAATACCACCAACCCAAATAATAGTTCCTAATGTAATTGAAGATAATAAGTCTGCAATTGGAAAAAACACAGAGTTATACCAAACTGTTTTTAACCAACCTTTTTTGTGTCGTTCATTAATGGCTTTAAACTTTTTATATTCAATATCTTCACGAGTAAATAGCTGAAGGATTTTCATTCCAGTTACACGTTCTTGAACAAATGAATTTAGATTCGACACTTCTGTTCGCACTTCTTCAAAAGCTCGCTTCATATATTTTTGAAATATTTTTGTAGCAAATAATACAATTGGCATTGTCACAAATGCTATCAAACTCAGTTTCCAATTGATGTAAAACATCATACCACCAACAACTAACATTTTTAAAACATCACTAAATATCATAAAAAGTCCTTGTCCAAAAATATCAGCGATACGCTCCATGTCAGTTACTGTTCTGGTAATCAAAACACCAACTGAAGATTGATCATAGTATTTCATTCTAAAATTTAGGACATGCTGATACAATTTCACTCTAATATCTTTAACAACAGATTGCCCTAGCCAACTTGCATAATAAATAAAAAGTAATTGACTAATCACTTCAAGTGTAAGTAAGACTAGCATAGCAATGATGTAAAATAGAAAACCATCATATTGCTTTAATGCAATGTGATTATCAATAGCTTGCTGTAATACATAAGGCCTAAGAGCGCCGAAAATGGCAAGCCCTACAACACAAACCAATGATACAAAAAACACTAGTTTGTATGGTTTTATATATTGTAGTAGTCGCTTAAATAGCGTTACATCAAATACTTTTTTCTTTTCGTTAGCCATTAATTTTTGATGTTATTTGGATATTCAATTTTTGTCAAATATAATCCATGAGCAGGAACTGAAAAACCTGCTTCTCCTCTATCTTTTGATTGAATGACATTATGTAATTCTTCAACCTTCATTTTACCCAAGCCTATGTTTATCATCGTACCTACAATTGCTCTTACCATATTTCTTAAAAAACGATCAGCTCTTATTATAAAATGAAGCTCTTTATTTTCAATGGTCCATTTTGCAGACATAATATTGCAATTATACGTTTTTACATCTGTGTGAACTTTAGAAAAGCATTGAAAATCTTTATAGGTCAATAAGATATCACAAGCTTCGTTCATTGCATTTACATCTAAATCATGATGTAACATATATGTATGTTCAAAATTAAACACATTTTTAGACTTAGAAATCTTATACACATAAGCTCTACTTAGTGCATTAAATCGTGCATGTGCATCATCTTTAACTTGAAAAATATTATGAATAGCAATATCATTTGGAAGAAATGAATTCAACTTAAAAACCAAATTAGTATCAATAATTTTATCACAATCAAAATGAGCAAACATTTGTGAAGCATGAACACCAGCATCAGTTCTACCAGCTCCCATTATTGAAATATCAATTTGCAGTAGTTTAGAAAGTGCTTCTTCTAAAACCTGCTGAACCGAAATGGCATTAGGCTGAATTTGCCATCCATGATAAGCTTTTCCATTATATGATAATTCGATAAAATATCTCAAGTAAACCTGTATTTTTGTAAAAGCACAAAGATAACTAGTTTTAACAGTTTTCATTCTAGATTAACATAATTAACAGATTTCCGCTTTAGCGAAAAAAAGCATGACAAAAATCCTTTTACTATCAGACACACATAGTTATATTGATGATGACATATTGAAATATGTCAAACAAGCTGATGAAGTATGGCATGCTGGTGATATTGGAAATTTGAAGGTTACAGATAGTATAATAAAACTAAAACCTTTACGTGCTGTTTACGGGAACATAGATGATGATAAAGCTAGATTAGAATTTCCTGAAAACAATCGTTTTAAATGTGAAGATATTGATGTTTGGATGACACATATTGGTGGTTATCCTCCTAAATACAATATGAGAACTCGTGAGGTAATAAAAATAAACCCTCCAAAAATCTTTATTTCTGGACATTCTCATATACTAAAAGTTGTGTCTGATAAACGTTATAATTTAATTCATATGAATCCAGGAGCAGTTGGTAAACACGGTTTTCATAAAGTACGTACGATGCTTCGTTTTACAATTGACGGTAAGAAAATTGATAATCTAGAAGTCATAGAATTTCCAAAGCGTTATTAAAAAGAATACCATAAAAAAAACCCAAGATCTTCACCTTGGGTTTACGCACTAAAATAATTAAGATAATAGGGTTTATCGTAATCGATCGACAGATTTTACGAGATCTTCATCCTTTTTTATGGCTTTATTGGCTAAAACCAATAACACGATAGATAAAATAGGTATGAATATCCCAACACCTTTCTCAGAGATATGACTCTCTCCAGGTGGTATTAGTAATTGATACACAAAAAATCCTAATAAAATAAAGTTTAATATGATATTAAGTCGTCCCAAAACAAATTGAAACTTCCTGTTTTTAAAACTAATGATTGAGATTAAAGATAATAAAGCTGATCCTAAAAACAAGCCCAAATACAAATATTCATCTTTAGCAAACACTAGGACATCATCACTGTTAGTCCATAAGTGAAATACAAATATCAAACCAGCCGACACTGCAGCTGATAATAAAAGATATATGGTTTGTATGCGTTGAATCATTTAATAGCTTTATTAACGAGGCACAAAATTAATAGTTTCTTTTTAAAAGTTGTATTAAATTTTAAAAATAAAATTGTATTATTGCATATATAATTTGTTATCAACAGTATAACGTATTATTTAATCTTCCGATTTTTTTCAAATTTTTCCCACTAAGCACATTTTTCAGAAAAGTAAGGATTAAATCAATTTCAGTTTAAAAAAACTTAATTATTAAACATACATGTTCGAAATTTCCGAATTAAAAGCAAAAAAGCTTCCTGAACTTCAGGAAATAGCTCAAAAATTAAAAGTTCCAAAATACCGTAGTTTAAAAAAATTAGACCTTGTTTATCAAATACTTGATTTTCAAGCAGCTAATCCTGATGCGGTAAAAAAAGAAGTTGCAAAACCTGAACCTGCAAAAAAAGTAGAACAGAAGAAACCTGCACAACAACAAAGAAAGCCAAGAGTTCGTGTTGACAAAAAACAAGATGACAATAAACAGAATGAAAAGCCTGCTCAACAGCAGAAGATGGACTTAGATGAGAAAAAAGAGGAGAAATCTCCAAAATCTCATTCTAATGACAAAAGAGATAATAGAAATAATAACCAGAGAAACAACAATCAGAACAACGATAATCGTTCAAAAAATTCTAATGACAATAAGCAAAATAATCGTCAGAAGAATGATAACAACAAAAACAATCCACGTTCTAAAGACAATAAAAATAACGGTAATAAAGATAGTCGTAACCGTTACAGAGAACCAGATTTTGAATTTGATGCCATCATAGAAAGTGAAGGTGTTTTAGATATCATGCAAGATGGTTATGGGTTTTTACGCTCGTCTGATTACAACTATTTATCATCACCTGATGATATTTATGTATCACAATCTCAAATTCGTTTATTCGGATTAAAGACTGGAGATACTGTATTAGGTCACGTTCGACCACCAAAAGAAGGCGAAAAATATTTCCCACTAATAAAGGTAAGTAAAATTAATGGTCAAAAACCAGAAGTGGTTAGAGATCGTGTTTCATTTGAACATTTAACTCCTTTGTTTCCACAAGAGAAATTTAACATTGCTGAAAAGCAAAGTACTATTTCTACACGAATAATGGATTTATTTTCACCAATCGGAAAAGGGCAACGTGGTATGATTGTATCACAACCCAAAACAGGTAAAACTATGCTATTGAAGGATGTTGCAAACGCTATTGCAGCAAATCATCCAGAAGTGTATCAAATGATTCTATTAATTGATGAACGCCCTGAAGAAGTTACAGATATGCAACGTAACGTTCAAGGAGAAGTAATAGCCTCTACGTTTGATAAAGAAGCGCATGAACACGTTAGAATTGCGAATATCGTTTTAGAAAAAGCAAAACGTTTAGTTGAATGCGGACATGATGTGGTTATTTTATTAGATTCGATTACACGTTTGGCAAGAGCTTACAATACAGTTCAACCAGCATCTGGTAAAATTTTAAGTGGAGGTGTAGATGCTAATGCATTACATAAACCAAAACGTTTCTTTGGCGCTGCTCGAAATATTGAAAATGGAGGTTCACTCACAATTATTGCTACAGCTCTTACTGAAACTGGTTCGAAAAAGGATGAAGTGATTTTTGAAGAGTTTAAAGGAACTGGTAATATGGAATTACAGCTTGATCGTAAAATTTCGAATCGAAGAATTTTCCCAGCAATTGATTTAACATCTTCTAGTACTCGTCGTGATGATATATTATTAGATGAAACTACAATACAAAGAATGTGGGTAATGCGAAAGTATCTAGCAGATATGAATCCTTTTGAAGCAATGGAATTTATTAATGATCGATTTAAACAAACGAGAAACAATGAAGAATTCTTAGTTTCAATGAATGGTTAGCAGACATTATTCCAATTATATAAAACAAAAAAGCCTTGATTATTAATCAAGGCTTTTTTTTATCAATTACTTTTAGACCGAATATATCTTGAATAAAAAAAGCCTCTCAAAAGAGAAGCTTTAATATATTAAAGTTAAAAGTTTGTTATTTTAATGTCGCTACATGCTTCGTTAAATTAGATTTTAAATTAGCGGCTTTATTATTATGAATAACATTTTTCTTAGCTAATTTATCAATCATTGAAATAACTGAAGGTAAAAATGCTTTAGCATCTTTAGCTTTCTCCATTTCACGTAATTTCTTGATAGCATTACGAGTTGTTTTATGCTGATACCTGTTGGTTAAACGCTTTGCTTCGTTACTTCTTATTCTCTTTAAAGCTGACTTATGATTTGCCATTGTATTTTTTCTTATTAAAAATTGTAGCCCGTAGGGGAATCGAACCCCTCTTACATGGATGAAAACCATGCGTCCTAGCCGATAGACGAACGGGCCATTTGTTTTTTATTTAATTGTAAAACTAACTATTATTAATAGATAATCTTACTTTTCAAATGAACGTGCAATTATTCATTGCGGATGCAAAAATACAACTATTTTTAAATGTTGCAACACCTTACTAAAGTTTTTTCAAAAAAATTAATATGCTTTAGCAAATAATACTCTTCTAGAGGAAGTTTTTCCTGTGTAAACACACTTCCCTTCTATGCTTTTTGAATCAGAAGGAATACACCGTATGGTTGCCTTCGTTAATTCTTTAATCTTAAGTTCCGTTTCTGTTGTACCATCCCAATGTGCAGAAATAAAGCCAGTTTTTGTATCTAAGACTTTTTTAAACGTTTCAAAGTCATCAACTTCTGTGATATGAGAATCTCTAAAATTTAACGCTTTAGTGAATAATTCTTCTTGAATCGACTTTAACAAACCATTGACTTTATCAACTAAATCAGACATATCAACAATCTCTTTCGTCAACGTATCACGTCTAGCTAATTCGATAGTTCCATTTTCAAGGTCTTTAGGTCCAATAGCAATTCTTAAAGGAACTCCTTGCAATTCATGTTGCGCAAACTTTGCTCCTGGTCTATGAGTTGTTCTACTATCAAACTTACAAGATACACCTATTGCTTTTAATGCTTTTATTATATCATTAGCCTTATTGGTTATAATTTCTAATTGTTCATCAGTTTTATAAATAGGAACAATTACTACTTGCGATGGCGCTAAGTTTGGAGGTAATACCAGGCCTTTATCATCACTATGTGTCATAATTAACGCACCCATTAAACGAGTAGAAACTCCCCATGAAGTTGCCCAAACATAATCAAGCTGACCTTCATTGTTAGTGAATTTGACATCAAAAGCCTTTGCGAAATTTTGGCCTAAAAAATGTGAAGTACCTGCTTGAAGCGCTTTTCCATCTTGCATTAGAGCTTCAATACAAAACGTCTCAACTGCACCTGCAAATCGTTCACTCTCAGTTTTAACACCTTTTATAACAGGTATTGCCATAAAGTTTTCAGCAAAATCAGCGTAAACATTATTCATTAATTCTGCCTCTGTCAACGCTTCTTTTTTAGTAGCATGTGCAGTATGACCTTCTTGCCATAAAAATTCTGCAGTACGCAAAAATAAACGTGTTCTCATCTCCCATCTCACAACATTGGCCCATTGATTAATCAATATTGGCAAATCTCTATAACTTTGTATCCAACCTTTGTAAGTATTCCAAATGATAGCTTCACTTGTTGGTCTAACAACTAACTCTTCTTCTAGTTTAGCTTCTGGATCAACACGTAATTTACCATCATTATCTGGATCGTTTTGTAACCTGTAATGGGTAACAACAGCGCATTCTTTAGCAAAACCCTCAGCATTTTTTTCTTCAGCTTCAAATAAGCTTTTTGGGACAAATAGAGGGAAGTATGCATTTTGATGTCCTGTATCTTTAAACATTCGATCAAGCTCAGCTTGCATTTTTTCCCATATAGCATATCCATAGGGTTTAATAACCATACATCCACGCACTGCTGAATTTTCAGCTAAATCAGCTTTTACAACTAATTCATTATACCATTTTGAATAGTCTTCAGCTCTACTTGTAAGATTTTTACTCATTATTTATTGAATTCGCACAAAAATTGTGATTATTAAATCTAAAATTAGTTCAGCAAAACTAACTAATTTTTATAATGTTAGACAATAAAAACGAAGCTTATGTCATTTCTTAGTTTTAGGAGGTATTAAGAATACAAGAATTCTAATAGATTATTTCTGTGATAAACAATTACATCTATACGATTTTCTACTAAATAGAGGGTTTTGGCATAAAAATTGTGACTGTGTTAAATAAAAAAATAGTTGATAAAAACTAACTATTTTTGTAATGTTCAACAATAAAAATATATCAATATGCAATTCAACAACTATCTTAATACGAAATTGCCATTTTTTGTTGCACTTAGCTTTACGTTTGTTTTAGCTTCTTGTGGGTCTTACCAATATGTTGGTTATGATAACGATGGTATTTACAGTGACAATGAAGTTGCTTATGAAGAAGTGACAGAAACTAAGTCTGAAACTCCTACCACAACAAATACAGACGATAGCAGCTACTACAAAGCCTATTTCAACGAAAAAGCAAACCAATATAGCGACATCCCTGAAGACGAACAAGTTATCTTTACTGATATCGATTCTTATGAAGGACAATACTCAGATGAATATCAAGAAGAAGATACTCAAAATGGATATGCAGGTTGGGGACAAGCCAATGATAATGTAACTATAAACTTTATAAATAATGGTTGGGGCTTTAACAATGCCTGGGCTTGGAACAATAGTTTTGGTTGGGGATGGAACACTTGGGGATGGAATGCAGGATGGGGATGGAACAGACCTTGGGGTTGGAATACAGGTTTTGGCTGGAACACAGGATGGGGATGGAATGCAGGCTGGGGTTGGAATGCAGGTTGGGGAAATAATTTCTGGTGTCCTCCTGGATTTAACGGATACTATTATAACAATCGTGGTTTAGCATTCAATAATGGCCGTAGAGGTTCTACTTTAGCATATGGAAGAAATGGAAATTCTGTTTCAAGACGTAATAATTCTAATGTTTCTCGACGTGGTTCTTCAATAGTCACAAGACGAGGTGTAACATCAAGAAGTGGTTCAGTAACAAGATCTACAACGAGAAGAAATAACAGTTCAACGGTAAGAAGAAATAATACGAGAACTAGATCCAATAGTACTGTGAGGCCTAGAACAAATACTCGAAGCAGAAGCAATGTAACTAGACCTCGTTCTAATAGTTCGAGATCTTCAAGCTCAAGAATGACAACTACTCCTAGAAGAAGTAGTTCTTCTTCTATGGGAAGCTCAAGAAGTAGTTCAAGATCTTCTGGATCAACAAGATCATCTAGCAGAAGTGGTTCTAGTCGTCGCAGATAAAAGAAAAATATAATTTCCAATAATTAAAAAATTTATATGAAAAAGTTAACTATATTAATCATAGGTGTCCTATCTATGTCTAATCTTTTCGCTCAAGATATATCTGATGCACTTAGATACTCAGAAGACAACATACAAGGCTCTGCTCGTTTTAGAGCTTTAAGTGGTGCTTTTGGAGCCCTCGGAGGCGATATGTCTGCTGTAAGTTTAAATCCAGCAGGATCAGCTGTTTTTAATAGAAGTCATGCCTCATTTTCATTGTCTAGTTTAAACATTGATAATGAAGTATCTTATTTTAATGGAAGAAACTCTGATTCAGATTCAAAAATAGATTTACATCAAGCAGGAGGAGTTTTCGTATTTCAAAATACTAATGAAAATTCATCATGGAAAAAATTTGTAATTAGTGTTGCCTATGACAAAACTGCAAATCATGATGACCAATGGTTTGCTAATGGTAGTAATACAAACTCTGTTGATAATTACTTTTTAGCTTATGCTGAAGGCTTAAGACTTGATGAAATTTCTAGATTTACTGGTGAAACGATTTCCCAAGCTTATTCAGAGATTGGTTCATTTTATGGTTATGGCAATCAGCAGGCATTTTTAGGCTATGAGTCTTTTATTTTAGAACCAGTAAATGACATCAATAGTAATACTGCTTATTTTTCTAATATTTCTGAAGGATCATTTGATCAACAATATGATTATATTTCACAAGGTTATAATGGAAAAGTGACTTTTAATGCTGCAACACAATATGAAGACAAATTGTATTTAGGAATTAACCTAAATGCTCATTTTATTAATTATGAAAAATTTACTTCTTTAAGAGAAAGCAACTCGAACACAGGATCATTGGTTACTAATGTTAATTTCGACAATAGTTTACTAACTATTGGGAATGGGTTTTCTTTTCAATTAGGCGCAATTCTTAAATTAACAAAAGAATTAAGAGCTGGATTCACCTATAATTCACCTACTTGGTTTAGAATAAATGAAGAAACTTCTCAAAGTGTTTCGACATTTGTTGATGACATAAATGGAGGTTTCACGGCTAATGTAAACCCAAATATTATTAATATTTTTCCTGAATATAGATTAAGATCTCCTGGTAAAATTTCAGGAAGTCTTGCATACATTTTTGGAAATAAAGGTTTACTGAGCTTTGATTATTCCAGAAGAGATTATTCAAACATTGAATTTAGACCTGAAAATGACACCTTTTTCAATTCGCAAAACCAAGTTATGAATAATATTTTTAAAGCTGCAAACACTTACAGGTTTGGAGGTGAATATAAATTCAAACAATTTAGCTTTAGAGGTGGTTACCGTTTTGAAGAAAGCCCTTACGAAGATGATTCATTTGTTAGTGATTTAACAGGGTATTCTTTAGGTTTAGGATATAATTTTGGAAACACAAGATTAGATCTTACATTTGATCAGGCTGAAAGAACGGTGAATAACCCTTTATACTCTGTTGGTTTAACTGATGCTGCAACGGTTGATTCAGTTAATTCAAATGTTACACTTTCTTTAGCTTTTAAGCTTTAAGAACTACTATCTCACTATTAGTTTAGATACTTCATAGTACAACACAAAAAAGGCTTTATGGATAATATTCATAAAGCCTTTTTAAGTATTTTATTTCTTGTAAAACCTATTCCTATCTTTTCAGGGTGAAATGGGCTTTAAATTCTTTTTGTTCTAATGTATTTGGTTCTAAGTACTCTACAACAAACCAGTAGTCACTTGTTGGCATCGGGTTTCCATTATAGTTACCGTTCCAGCCTTCTCCTGTTGGACTT
>NZ_JBGCCX010000107.1:0-7175 GCF_045105015.1 Psychroserpens sp. | reverse complement strand
GAAAAGGGTGTTATATCTAAAGCAGACTGGGATCGGTCAATAGCCTCTTTTGAAACTGCTGTCGCTGGAAAAAGTTCTGCCTATTATAGTGTACAAAGCGCTGCAGCTACTGTTAATGAAGCAAAAGACAATTTGAGTCGTACAGAAATTTATGCACCTATGAGTGGTACTATTTCTTTGCTAAACGTAGAATTAGGTGAACGTGTTGTTGGTACTCAGCAAATGGCTGGAACAGAAATATTAAGAGTAGCTAACCTTAATAACATGGAAGTTGAAGTTGATGTTAATGAAAACGATATTGTAAAAGTCCAAATTGGAGACTCGACTATTGTTGAAGTTGATGCATACTTAAAGAAAGAATTCAAAGGAATTGTTACTGAAATAGCCAACTCAGCTGCAGGAGCTCTTACGGCAGATCAGGTTACTAATTTTAGAGTAAAGGTTAGAATACTTGAAGAATCTTATAAAGATCTTATGAAAGATAAACCAGATTACTATTCTCCATTTAGACCTGGTATGACTGCTACAGTAGATATCATAACAGATAAAAGAAGTAAGACTGTTGCTGTTCCAATTAGTTCAATAGTCATTAAGACAGATACATCTTCAGCTAAAAAAGATTACAAAAAGAAAACGCCATCAGATGACATTAAACCAGAAAATGAAGAGAAATTTGAATGTGTTTTTGTCTCAAAAAATGGTGAAGCCAAAATTAGAGTTATCAAAACAGGAATTCAGGATGACACTAATATTGAAATAACTTCTGGTTTAGAGGAAGGTGATGAAATCATTACGGGTCCTTACAACGTTGTCTCAAAGTCTTTAAAATCTGGAGATAAAATAGAAAATAGATCTAAAGAAAAAGATAAAGAAGCTTCTTCTGAAGATTAATTTTA
Source organism: Psychroserpens sp. (assembly GCF_045105015.1). Lineage (GTDB taxonomy): Bacteria > Bacteroidota > Bacteroidia > Flavobacteriales > Flavobacteriaceae > Psychroserpens. The sequence goes on along the minus strand of NZ_JBGCCX010000107.1, from coordinate 6,279 downwards.
TTCTAAATTAATATGGCCATCATATTAAATATTGAAACATCAACAACAAATTGTTCAGTCTCTCTTTCTAAAGAAGGAGAGACTTTAGTTTTAAAAGAGGATAATAATGTCAATTATTCTCATGCAGAATCTTTACATGTATTTATTGATAAGGTTGTTAAATCTGCAAAACTAACTTTAAGCGATATAAATGCAGTTGCAGTGAGTAAAGGACCTGGTTCTTATACAGGTTTAAGAATAGGTGTGTCAGCAGCTAAAGGTCTTTGTTATGCATTGAGAATTCCTTTAATTTCAGTGTCTACTTTGCACGCTCTTGCACTTCAAGTAATTACTAAAGATGGAATTATTGTGCCTATGTTAGATGCACGTCGTTTGGAAGTGTATTCAGTAATATATTCAGCTTCCTTTGAAGAGATACGTGGTGTAGAAGCTCAAATATTGAACAAAGATTCTTTTTTAGAATATCTTAACTCTAATAGCGTTTATTTTGTTGGAAACGGAGTTGAAAAATCAAAGCAATTAATTTCACATCCTAATGCAAATTTTGTTGAAGGTAAATTGCCTTCAGCAAATGAAATGAGCTTATTAGCATACCATAAATATAAAAAAAGCGACATCGAAGATGTCGCCTATTTTGAACCGTATTATTTAAAAGATTTTATTGCTTTAAAATCTAAAAAATAAGATTATCCTTCTTTTTTAATTTCAACAGCATGCGGATAAGGAATTTCAATACCTGCTGCATCAAGTGCCTCTTTAGTGTTTTCTGTAACATCAAAGTATACATCCCAATAATCTTCTGTTTTACACCAAGGTCTTACCGCAAAGTTTATAGAACTATCTGCTAATTCTGTAACAGTTACAGCAGGAGCTGGATCTTTAAGTACTTTTGGATGAGATGTTAATACATTCATAAGTACATCTTTAGTCTGCTTAATATCAGAATCGTATCCAACACCAAATACTAAGTCTACACGTCGTGTACCTTCAGTAGTATAATTAATGATATTACCATTGGATAATGTGCCATTAGGAATAATGATTTCTCTGTTTGTTAGACCTACAAGTTTAGTTGTGAAAATTTCAATTTCTTTTACTACTCCTAATTCGCCTTGAGCTTCAATTAAATCTCCAATTTTAATTGGCTTAAAAATCATTAACAGCACACCACCTGCAAAATTTGCAAGAGAACCTTGAAGTGCTAATCCAACAGCTAAACCTGCAGCAGCTAGTATTGCAGCAAATGATGTTGTTTCAATACCAACAGTGCCAAGAACAACAATAATGAGTATGATTTTTAATGTCCAAGTCAATAAATTAAGTAAGAATTTTTTTAGACTCTCATCATAATCTCGCTTTTGCATTGCCTTTCCTAAGCCTTTAATAATTCCTTTGATAATCCATGAGCCAATAATCCATATGGCTATAGCAGCTAATATTTTAGGGCCGAAATCAACAATAATCTCGTATCCTTTGTCAATCCATTTTTGTAAGTCCATTAGTGTTTAATTTTTAGTGAAGTCAAAAATAAAAAAACCGAATGGATAATCTACACGATAACACATTCGGTTTCAATAAATTTTATTTTTTTGAATTATAACGTATTAATATAATTCAGCAATCTAATGAGATCGTTTTGTTTTGATGTTTTTATTTTATTAGCTTTAATAAAACTTAACACGTCTTTTGTGTGTTTTGGGAATGTTTTAGCTAACTCTTTCTTATTACTAGGTAATTCAATTGCAATTCCTTTTTCGTTTAATGTAAAATAAAGGTCATCTTTTCGTTTGTACTCAGCTGGTCTAGCTTTGTCATAACCGCTTTTAGCTTTTTGTTTGTCTTTAAAAACAATTTTTTCTTTAACTAAAAGAGGTTTGGGACTATTAGATGCAATAACAAAATAGCCACTTTTATTCTCACCAGTTTTAGAATCTATATAATTATAAGCTCTGTAGGATTTTTTATCTTTTATTAATGTTATTGTAATACCAGTTAATTCCTTATTAAGCGCATCAAGATCACCATTGTCTTTTTTTACTTCAACGACATCGTTAAATGCGTTGTATCTTACGTTGAATATTTGAGTTTGTTCCTCAAAAAGTACTTTACCAGGCATAAACTCATTCAAAATATATGGAGTTCCTTTTACTGTTGTGTTATTCATGTCGAATGAAGAAATCATTCCATTATTGGAAATTAAATTTTGTCTTGAAGCATCATGTTCAATTGTATTATTTTGAGCATTTAAATTAAAAGAAAAAAATATAAGTATTATTATTAAAAAAATTGATTTTATCATAATTAGTTGTTTTTGTTTTTATGTATCAATAAATATGCCAATAGCAATACTACTGATTGTCTATTTTACTTCAAAAGTTAATTTCAAATTCACTCTAAATTCAGTTACGTCATCGTTTTTTACGATCGCACTTTGGTCTTGAACATAAACTGAACGTATATTTTTAACGCTTTTTGATGCTTCTTTTACTGCTTTTTTTGTTGCGTCTTCCCAGCTTTTATCAGAATTTGATAAAACTTCAATTACTTTTAATACTGCCATTTTTTTAGTTTTTATTAATTATTAAATCTAAATCTAAGATAATCATTTAAAGTCTAACAACCTAGCCATTAATAGCTTCAACTGTATTCACTTTATCATTTAGCATTTCTTTTAACATGTTTTCAATACCATTTTTAAGTGTAAAAGTAGATGAAGGACAGCCACTACATGCACCTTGTAAGATTACTTTTACTGTTTTGCTATCTGCATCATAAGATTGAAATTCAATATTGCCTCCATCACTTGCAACTGCTGGTTTAACATATTCTTCAAGAATATTAATAATTTCTTTTGAAATATCATCGTAAGCTTCAAATTTCGCATCAAGTACTTCGTTAGTCTTTTCTGAAGAATTTTGTTCATCTACAAGAATAATTTCTTTTTTATTTTCAATATAAGATCTTATAAATTCTCGCAATTCCATTGTAACATCATTCCAGTCTGCAACATCATACTTAGTTATTGAGACAAAATTTTCTTCTAAAAAGATACTTTTTACGAAAGGAAAATGAAATAATTCAGAAGCGAAAGGTGAGTTTTTTGTATCGTCAATAGATTTAAACTCATGATAGTTGTTAACGAGTTTTTTATTAGCAACAAATTTAATTACAGACGGGTTAGGTGTGCTTTCGGCGTAAACGGTTACAGGTACTTTCTTTTTAGCCGAAGTGTCAGTAATGATGACTCCATTGTTGTTGATGTAAGTTTCAATTTGTTCTGCCACTTCATCTTGTACATCTAGCCATTCAACAATATTAAAACGTTCAATAGCAATGAAATTACCTGATATATATACCTTTTTAACAAATGGTAAGTAGAACAATTGCTGTGCTAATGGTGATGGTGCAGCATCATCAATAGTATTAAATTCATAGCTTTCATGTTGCGTTAAAAATTTGTCAGCTTCAAATTTTATAATAGTTGGATTTGAAGTGTTTTTTATTGAGATTTTTACATTTTCCATATGTGCTCATTTTTTTTGCAAAAATACTAATAGTATTAGTTTATTGCTATATTTTTTATGGTTTGTCGAAACTCAAAGTCTTTTAATAAATACTAAAGCATGATAAAATGAGTTATAAAGTACATTGCTTGCTAGTTTTGAACTGTTAAACTGTCAATTTTGTAGCTGATAAAAGGATGTAATTAGTTAAAATTTATTAAATTTCGCTCTTATTATGGAAAGCTTAATTGCCACGCTAATGTTTATTGGTGTAAAAGTTATATTTGACGATTAATTACGAATAACTTAAGTATTTGTTTTTGAGGGAGTTAAATTTTTTTTTAGCCTTTCTGGTAAAGATTTAGATTAGTGATTAGTCAAGTATTATGAAGAAACTATACACGTTACTTATATTATTACTTTCATTTGGTTCTTTTGCTCAAGATCTTCTTATGCAAGATGGTACATTTAATAGATGTGAGCCAGATGTATTTTATGACTCTGGAGGAGCTACAGGTACTTATTCAGATGATGAAAATATTGTAACTACAATTTGCGCTACAAATCCAGGTGATTTTATCAGTGTAGACTTTACATCATTTAGTACACAACTGAATACAGATATTTTAACCATTTATGATGGTGATGATGTTACTGCGCCAGTTATAGGCTCTTATTCAGGAGTTGCTGGTCCAGGAGTTGTTACTGCTTCTAACACAAATACGAGTGGATGTATTACGTTTGAATTTGTGTCAAATGCAACAGGTAATACAGTTGGTTGGGAAGCCAGTATTATATGTATGGAGCAATGTCAAATAATCACTGCAGCTATCGATAGTACAGATCCTTTGGCTAATACTGCTGGTGTTGTTGAAGTTCCACCTGGAACTCCTATAGATTTTGATGGAAGTGCAATGTTTTCTGATGATGATACAGGAGCAACTTATTTTTGGAATTTTGGAGATGCATCTACTGATTTAGGGACTTCAGTGTCCCATTTATATACCAATCCAGGAACATACAATGTTACACTAACTGTAACAGATCCCAATCCTACAGGTTGTTCTGATATAGTAAATATTACAGTTATTGTACTTGAGCCAATTGTTACAATCAACAATGCAGCTTATCCAGAATCCTCTTTTTCACCAGAAGAGCTCATAGAAAATGTTCTAGTTTCAGGAGGCTGTTCTGGAGTTGATAATTTTTCATTTCAAGTTAATGGTGCTCCAGGTGATTTACAAACAAAGAGTTATGGTTATTTTACTAAAGGTGGTGCAGCTGCCGACTTTCCTTTTGAGGATGGGATTGTACTAAGTACAGGTAGAGCTTTTCCAGCAGGAAACACACCTAATGGAGGTGCTTTAGTGTCTTTTGCTAACGGCCAAGCTGGTGATGCAGATTTAGATGCTCTTTTTACACCTACAGATCCAACTTTTGACACAAATGATGCTACATTTATCAAGTTTAATTTTGTTCCAACAGCTGATGAAATTAGTTTTAGATATATCATGTTTTCTGAAGAATATGACGGTAACACTGAGTGTAATTTTGCAGATAGTTTTGCCTTTCTTTTGAGAGAAGTTGGGACTACAGCCTATACGAATCTTGCTGTGTTACCTGATGGAACTCCGGTTAGTGTTACTAATATAAATAATTCAGGCGTTTGTACTGATAATCCAGGCTTTTTTGAAGGTTACCTTTTAAATGATACTAATTATGGAGGAAGAACAGTTCCTCTAACAGCAACAGCAACTGTTATACCTAATACTGCTTATGAAATAAAGTTAGTAGTTGCAGATGAGGGCGATTCTATTTGGGATTCAGCAATATTTCTTGAAGCAGGTAGTTTTAATTTAGGAGGTGAACTTGGCGATGATATAACTATCGCGGCTGGGACTGCATTATGTGAAGGAGAGATAGTTACTCTAGATACAGAAGCTCCAACCGCTACACATACTTGGTTTAAAGATAGTGTTGTAATTCCTGGCGAAACAGGATCTACAATTGATGTTACCGAAAGTGGTACTTATTCTGTAAATGTTGTTTTTGCTCCAGGTTGTGATTCATCTGATTCGATAGAAGTTGAGTTTAAACCTAGTCCAACAGCAAATACGGCTCTAGATCTAAGCATATGTAGTTTGGCTGGTGTTGGAGAATTTGATTTAACTGAAAATGATTCAGAAGTTTTAGGGTCACAGGATATAAATGACTTTGTCATAACGTATCATCCAACACAAGCAGATGCTGATGCTAATACAAATCCATTAACAAGTCCTTATACTAATATTTCAAATCCGCAAACAATTTATGCGAGAATAGCGGATACAACTCAAGAGTGTTTTTCTACAACAACTTTTGATTTAGTCTTTAGTATGTTAGCTATTAACCCTGTTACACCATTTCAAGTATGTGATGATGATACTGATGGTTTTGCAATATTTGATTTAAGTTTAAAAAATTCAGAGGTTATAGGTGCTCTAGATGCAACTACTGTAAATGTTTCTTATTATGCTACTCAAGCAGATGCAGATTCTGGAATGAATCCTTTACCAATACCATTTACTAACACAATTGTTAATAATCAAACTATTTATGTTCGTTTAGAAGCTAATAATGAAGACACCTGTTATAACACCACTACATTAGATTTAGATGTTATAGTAAATCCTGTTGCCAATGTTTTGACAGCCTTAGAGGTTTGTGATGATGACAACGATGGTTTTACGAGTTTTGATTTAAGTTTACGTGATGCTCAGGCAGTAGGAGGTCAGGC
>NZ_JBGCCX010000106.1:0-4314 GCF_045105015.1 Psychroserpens sp. | reverse complement strand
TTCAACCTTGACGTTCAGTCAAGATGGTGTTCTAGATACTAGTTTTGGAACAAATGGTATTGAAAAAACAGACATCAATGACATGTCTGATGTTTTTAGTGCTATTGCAGTTCAAGATGATGGTAAGATAATTGTAGTAGGACATACTTCTTTAGGCAGTACTGCCAATAAGGAATCTATTATACTTCGCTATAATGCAAATGGTGGCTTAGACACTTCTTTTGGAAATAACGGAGTTATTATTGCTGCATATACAACATCTTATGATACTTTAAATGATGTAAAAATTCAAGATGATGGCAAAATAGTAGTTGGAGGATTTGAAGGTTTAGATTTTGTGCTTGCACGTTATACTGCAAATGGACAATTAGATACTACATTTGGAACTAATGGTGTGGTTTTTACTGATTTCTTTCAAAATATTGTAGGAAGTACACAAGACAGAATAAACGCTTTAGCCATACAAAGTGATGGTAAAATTCTTGCCGCAGGTTATGCGCATCGCACAGGAAATTATCATTATGCAATTGCAAGATACAATACAGACGGAAGTTTAGATAGTAGTTTTGGTGTAGGTGGAAAAGTTGTAACTAATAACTTATCTGGCTACAAAGAAATCTATGATATTGCCATTACTTCTGATGACAAATTTTATGTGGTAGGTGAAACTGCTCCATTTGGGAGTGCTTCATACAACAATCAAACCATTGTAAAATTCAATAGCGATGGTACAATAGATACCTCTTTTGCTATTAATGGTGTACGTTATTTTGATTTAAATAACAACAGTAAGTTTGAAGCTATTCAAATTCAAGACGACGGAAAGCTGGTTATTGTAGGAAACAGAAGTGCAGCCATGACTATAGTCAGGCTAACAGACAATGCTTCTTATGACAATACATTTAGTGGTGATGGAAGAAGTTCTCCAGCTTTAGGAGCAGCTGCAAGTTTTGGTAAATCAATTTGGATACAACCAGATGGAAAAATTATAGTTTCTGGAAACATGAACGATGCTGTAAATACAGATGCACAATCTGCTATAATTAGGTATCTTACTAATGGAGAATTAGACACCACATTTTCTGATACTGGAATTTTAAAGTTTTTAATTGGTGATGGTTATCAAGGTGGAAGCTTTTCAGCATTTCAACCAAACGGAAAACTTATTGTTGGTGGTGACTTTAATGACAGCACTAGCAATTCTCCTGATTTATATCTCTATCGATTGACTACTGGTGTTTTATCTACAGATGATTTTGAAAAAAGTAGTGCTACAGTAAATGTAGCTCCTAATCCCGTGAAAAACATTTTGAATTTAAATTTAGATTTAAATAATAGTAACAATCTCATTAGTGCCGTACTCTACAATATTAATGGTCAAAAGATATCAATTTTGATAGAAAATGAAACTCTTAATTCTGGACGTCATAATTTATCTTTCGACTTATCTAAATTAAATTTCGATCAAGGATTTATAGTCGTTCAAATTGGCGACTATACCAAAACAATTAAAATACTTAACTAAGTATAAAAAACATAAAACTTGATTTAATCCTGATGAAATACTATTATCAGGATTTTTTATTACCTTGAAACCACTAACTAATCAGAATTATCATGAAAAATGTTATAGCAACCATCGTAGGTTTCATTGTAGCTTCAGTAACCGTTTATGTTTTTGAATCTTTAATTGGTCATAATCTGTTTCCTTTACCTGAAGGAGCAAATCCTATGGATATGGAGTGGATAAAAAACAATATGGATCAAATACCAATGGGTTCAAAAATCTTTGTTGTTATTGCTCATTTTATGGGAATTGCTATAGGAATGTTTGTTGCAGGATTAATTTCTAAAACCAGTATGATTCCAGCTTACATTGTTGGTGGTCTCATGGTAGCAGCTACTTTTTTCAACATTTTCATGCTTCCAAAAGAGTTATGGTTTACAATTTCAGATGGTGCATTGGCATTTGTAGGATTCTTAGCTGGAACATCATTAGCTAAGAAGCAAATAACAAAAAGATAATCTAAATTGAAATTACGCAGTTAATTCTTAATTATTTTCTCATTAAAAGTTCCTGTATCAGTTTGAATGGTTAATAAGTATACCCCTTTATCAAAATTAGAAATATCCATTTGTAGCCATTCAGAATTATCTTGCTTAAAATCAAGTTTTTTTATTAATTGTCCATTAATAGCAAAAATTGAAATGGTATTTATAGCTTCACTATTTTCGATATTAATTATATTTTTTGAAGGAATAGGATAAATTACAATGGATGACGTTGCTATTTCTGGTTCGACTTCATCAATACTCAATACTTGATTTTGAGCATTGATCGTTTCGGTTAATACAAAACTGGGAATTCCACCTGCTACATCACGATTTCCTAAATCTGAAACAAACAATTCATACACCAATTGATCTCCAGCAACAACCGGATAATTTGAATCTGTTTCAGTATTATAACCAATTCTAAAAGTCGTACTAAACGTACCACCTGGACTAATTGAAATATTATTCCATATAACAACTCCATTATTATCACTATCTGGAAATTCTCCTGAATCTATAAAAATTGAGTAATTAGCATCAAAACTCAGTTTCAGTTGTGCTGTATAACTCACCGCATTTGTATTTTTCAAAACAATATGACCATCAAAACGATAAAATAGAGGAGCATAATAATCAGGGAAGAATTTAATTTCAATTCCGTCATCTAACTCAGCTCTAGGCTTCATACAAATATCTTGTTCAAAAACTTCTCCACTGTTGCTGGCAAAAGATACATCAAACTGTTCAGGCACAACCTCATAACCATCTGAAAAAACTGGCGAAGGAACAACCTGATAATCACCTTGTCCTAAAGGGATTTCATAATTAGTTGTATTGTTAGACAGAATACTTAATACAGTTGCATTGTTTTGAACAAAATCATAAAGTATTGGACCAGGTAATGGGTTTGAAATGCAAGGAGCATTAGTATCAATATTTGGATTAGCCTCAATTAAACCAGACACTGTGTTTTCTCCTAAAGCAACTTCACAAGTTGTTGTCACGTAATCAAAACTATCAACTAGAGTTCCTATACTAGCTAATTCCTCTTGGCTATTGTCTAAACACAATAAGTTTCCAGAGGTTGAAAAACTAGTAAACGATTCTAATACTGAACCGTTTTTAAGAAATAATGAATTTAAGATATTTGAGTTGACATCAAGAGTTCTCAAATTAATTAGACAGTTTAGGTCTAAATCAGCATTAGAATGATACAATTCCCAACAAAGAAGCGTTTCAAGGGATGGTATTTGACAAAAATCAATATCGAAAAGTGAGTTAGCCATATCAAGATACACCAAACTCGTACAGCCTTGAAAATTTATATTGACTGGAATTTGAAACTCTTCAAAAGAAATTTCGGGACGAATCCAAAATCCTGTAAAATCAGTTAAATTAGTAAGTCCAGAGACATTTACATGAGATAAAACTGAAGAATATTCGTCAGAAATAATAATTCTTTCTAAATTAGAAAATGAAGTAAAATCTAAAGTTTCTACGCCAACATATTGAAAATTTCCTCCAACATTTTGTTGTTCACTAAAACTGACACCAGCAGAACTAAAAGACTTTAAATTCACAAATGCATCAAGACCTGTAATATCAAGAATAACTCGCATACTTTGTGTTGCAGTACTCAAAATTAAGTGTTCTACAGCTTGTGCCTCACTCTCTTGGATTTCACCATCGTTATTAGTATCTGCATCTGCATCTCCAACCCCATCATTATCTAGATCAACACAGTTATCTGTAGTTAAAATGTGCTTAATATTCACGTCAGGAATAGTTACAATTTGAGCTTGAACCATAGCCAGTGAAAAGACGAAAAATAAAAGTGAATATAAGTCTTTCATAATCATAATTTGTTAACTACAAGATAGAATAATATCTCACAATTTAAAAGCTTATCATGCTAAATCATTGATTTCAAAGGAATTTAGAGGCTTTCTAATTTTAGAAGGAAATTTGGGTTTGGACAATTATGTATATAAAACTCTAAATCTTGTTTTGAGCAAACACCAGGATAATCGCCAACATAATGCTGTATATCTTTTATAATTTGAAAATGTAAATGTGGCGGATAATCACCATTTACTGAAGCGTCACCTAAAGTTGCTATCAGCTCGCCTTTTTTAAACTTCTGCCCTACTTTTAGGTTCACTATAGAAGACAAACTCAAATGTCCGTATAAAGTATAAAATCTTGAATCTTGAATCACATGCTGAAGAATAATTGTCGGACCATAATCACCAAAATTAG
>NZ_JBGCCX010000105.1:0-6531 GCF_045105015.1 Psychroserpens sp. | reverse complement strand
CATGTAATATTTCATTTGATGTAGATGTGTTCTCTTTGAAGTCCAAAACAGTATTAACCGCTTTAAGAAAACGCTCAAAAGTAAAAGGTTTCAATAAGTAATCCGACACTTGAAACTCATAGCCCTCCAGAGCAAACTCCTTATATGCAGTGGTAATAATAATTTTTGGTGGATTTCTCAGGGTTTTCAGCATTTCAAAACCCGTAAGTTTTGGCATATTAATATCCAGAAATAGCACCTCTATTTCTTCTTTTTGCAATAAATCAATAGCCTGAAAAGCATCGTAGCAATTACCCACTTTTTGCAGGCTTATAATCTCTTTAGCAAATTCTTCTATTATATTGTGAGCAATAGGCTCGTCGTCTATGATGGCATATCTAATCATTTAGTCAATAACGTAATTTTTGCTCGATATATACTTTTATCTTTTTCTAAAAACAAGGTGTGTCTTTTTGGGTATAAATATTCTAGTCGTTTTCTCAAGTTTTTCAAGCCTAAACCCCTTGACATTTCAGGTTTAGAGTCAAAATTATTGTTGACTTCAAAAGTAACCATATGTTCTTTTTGAAATATACTAATATGAACAAAAGCATCTTCTGTGAGGCTTTCAATTCCATGTTTAAAAGCATTCTCAACTAACATGATAAAAAGTAATGGCGCAACTAATATCGAGTCATCCAATACATTTATTTTGAATTGTATATCCACATTTTTCTGGTACCTGATTTTTTGGATATCAATATACTCTTTAAGATAGTTGATTTCGCTTTTAAGAGGTGTCTGATTCTTTTCGCCTTCATAAATGGTGTAACGCATTATTTCAGACAGTTTTTGAATGACCTCTGCGGTTTTGTCTGATTTTGCTATAGCGAGTCCGTACAAATTGTTCAACGTATTAAAAAAGAAATGTGGGTCTATCTTGCTTTTCAACAAGCGCAATTCAGCCTCTATCTTTTCATTTTTAAGCAACCTATAATTGCGTATCAATTTGAAAACCCAAGAAATGAGTAAATAACCAATGACAGCAAAAAACAATACTTGAAAAATCAAAAAATAAGTCTCGTAAACTGCTTTTGGTGAATTTTCCAATAATTGTTTATAGTGAATCATTCCTATGCTAGCACCTATAAATAGGATGATTGCCATATAATATGATAGATATTTCTTTTCTATTGAAATCATAGTATAAAGGTATTTGAATAAAAAACTGATTACAATTTATTTGACAGATTACTGATTTTTCATTACAAACAACAACAAATCTAAAACAAGCGGTATTTGTCATTAAAAGAGTGTTTATTAAAGTATAATATAGGCCATCAATCAATCTTATTATTTAATATTTCATTATAAAACTAAGTTTGAGTCAACTTAAAATTTTTATTCAATGAAAACCCTTAAATCATTACTACTACTTGGATTATTCTGTATTACTACATATCTAATTGCACAGTCGCCGACAATAAAGAAAACAAAATCTATTGACCATTTGATGGATACTAAAATCCCATCCCTGCTTAAAGAGAACAATGTGCCAGGTATGGCTATTGCTGTTCTTGAAAATGGCAAGGTTATTTATGAAAAAGGATACGGTTATGGTGATAAATCAAACAAAGTCGAGATATCATCAACTACGGGATTCAACATTGGCTCTATTTCAAAACTGTTTACAGCTTGGGGAATTATGAATTTGGTTGAAAATGGAAAACTTGAACTTGATGCGCCTGTCGAAAACTACTTAGTACGATGGAAATTACCTAAATCTGAATTTGACCACACCAAAGTTACCATACGGTCTATCTTGAGCCATACCGCAGGATTATCTGTACACGGATATCCCGGTTTTCATCCTGATGATGAATTACCAACTTTGGAAGCATCTCTAAAAGGTGACAACGGTCCACTCATAGAAAATAAAGCTGTAAAAGTTGTTTTAGAACCACAAACTCAATTTAAATATTCGGGTGGTGGCTATACCATTTTGCAGCTTGTCATAGAGGAAGTGACAGGACAGAAATTTGAAAATTATATGCGTAAAAGTATTTTCGAGCCACTCAATATGGACAATACCAGTTTTATTATTGATAATAAAATACTGACAAATTCTGCAAAACCTTACGATAAGGAAGCCAAGGAAATTTATTTGGAACGATTTACAGCAAAGGCGGCAGCCGGGCTACATACAACTCTTCAAGATTTATCAGTTTTCTCAAAAGCACAATTCGTGGACAACGCAGTTCTTACTCAAAAAACAGTTCAAAAAATGACGACTATAATTCCAATAACTAAAACGAAAAGGAGTGCTTATGGTTTAGGATATGCAACGCACAATTTCGGTCCTATAAAAGTTACAGGTCATGCAGGCACAAATACTGGTTGGGAAGCTGGCTTTATGATGGATTTTGAGAAAAAGGATGGTATCATAATTCTTACAAACAGTTCTAATGGAAAAAAAGTTGCTATTACTACACTACAGACTTGGGCTAAATGGCGCATGACCCAATAAAAATAGACCTATGTTTAAAACTATAATTACTTTCTATTTACTATTCTCAATTTCATCAACTATTGCACAAGAAAAAGATACTGTGACCAATATCATAGATTACCAAAAAGAAGTAATAGCAAAGTTGACAGGTGAAAAGGCTGTTGTAAAAAATCGCTTTTTAAAACAAAGAGCTAACTATAAAGAACGTCTCCTATCTGCTGAATATTTAGCTAGCGAGCTTAAAAAGTCTGGGTGGTCATTTGAGTTTCAAAAATACCGAACCCCACAGAGCAATTATTTTTTGGACTTGTTCTTTCAACCTAATAAAGGGATTAATCTTGTTGGAAAACTTTCCGCAACAAAGCCGACCAAAAAACATATTATATTGGGTGCTCACTATGACACAGAGCGAAATACACCTGGTGCAGTAGATAATGCTAGCGGCGTAGCTTTGTGCTTGGCACTTGCCAAAAAATTACAGGAATTGAAATATCGGAAATACAATGTTGTAATCGCTTTTTTTGACCAAGAAGAAGACGATGAAGTTGGTAGTGAGGTATTTGTGCAACGTATTCAAAATTCAAATCTTGATGTACACTCTGTTCACATCTTTGATTTGATAGGTTGGGACGCAGATGGTGATGGTGCATTGACCTTACAATCGCCTACCCCATTTCTTGAAAGAATCTATCAGAATGAAGCGCAGTTGCGAGATATACAACTCAAAATTATTGGTGGTGCAGGGTCTGACAATAAGCCTTTCCTAAAAGCTGGTTACGCTACTATTCACCCATTTGAGGAAATGGATGATAGCACACCCTATTATCACAGTTCACAGGACACTTATGAGACTATAAATTTTGAGTTTTTAGAAAAATCAACGAGATACATAGCTTGTATACTAACAAAAATTCTTAAAAATGAGTAGAGCACATATAAATAATTTAAAAATCAATCAACTTATTTTACTATTGAGCTTTTTACCAATGTTGGTTCATACTATACAGCATCTTTTCGCAAGGTCTTATTTCCCATTTATATTTCTAATATTATTGGTATTTGTATTTGCATTTTTATGGTCAACTAAAATCATTAAAGCCCAGAGTCTTTTAAAATTATGGGGGAGTTTTTTGCTTGGCTATGGATTGGTTCGCTTAGCACTCTTAGCCTTGGTTTTATTAACAAATACAGGCATCCCATCAGATATTTATTACCAGATGACTATCTGGTATTATATAACAGTGGCCTTTACATTTTCTATAGGAATTTGGATTATTTATAATAGAAAAAAATTAATGCTTAATTGAATTTTAATTGATACCACATCATTTGATTATACTTTTTAATTGAAAATGAAGACTCTAGAATATGATTAGGATAATCATTCCTTTATTCTGATCGATGTACTATATAATAATTGGTAACAAACATATTTCACAAAAAATAATGATGGATTACTGTGAGATGCTCCCAAATTTGAAATTGTAAAAGAACCTCCATAATGGAAGTGATTCATTGTTTAACGAAAAGTAATCTTAATTTAATCTTTTTGGATTTAAATTGTTTAAAGTAAAATTATGGCATTCCCAATTAACCTTTTTTAAATCTTCATTCATATGGTAACTTTAATTTATTCTGACCAGTTTTGTAATGACCATATAGATTATATTTTATAAAAGTACCATTGGACTTTTTTAAGTCCGAGAAATGAGTAAGCATCTGCCTAATAGTTTTAGCTATTACGGAATGATTATATTCTGTTTTCGCATAATATTTACATTGTACAGCTGTCGATTCTGTTGCAGTATGTATATCAACATCTTCAGTATTCTCTATGGTTATTTCATTATTAGCAGTTTTTGCTTGTAATAGCTTTAAAACTGTTAGGTCAAATTGATAATAATAATATCCTTTAATAGTATCTACTGCACTTCTTGTCATATTTTAATATTTACTCTATCAATTGTTCGTCATTCATAACTACACAATATTCCATGGTATCAATTTGTTTAAAATGAGCAGACCTTACATATATTTTAAATTTTCTTAATAGTCAGTAATAATTAATACTTTTATTTCATCTTCTCAACAAGCTCATTTTTCAACCATTGAAATGCTGCTGCTTGGTCATATTCAATTTCTGGTCGTAATAAAGCCTCCATATCCCCTGTGAAATTTGGGTCTTGTTCTTTTTCTTCAATATTCATTAAAAACTCTTTTTGGCTTGGTGGTCTATTACCTGTTGAAAATGTTATGTACTCCTTAAAACATTTTAGTATCTGTTCTACATCCAATTCCATATACAACCTAGCATAATCCAAATCGAATAAGTCTCTTCCTTTACTGCGTTGGTATAAGGCTCTTAATTTTGTACCTAAAAGTTCATTAATACTGTAGGTTTTAATTTTAGTACGTCCAGTAAACCAATCACTTTCTACTTCAAAAGGAAACTCAACCCAAGGCAACACGTTGAAATGTTCTTTACAATTAATTTCTAATTTTAGTCGCAGTCGTATGTCTTCATATTCAGAAGTAAAACGGTATAATGCCTTTGCACCATGACCCTTAACCTGTGTTTGTCTTTCCTCTTCAAAAAATGTAATGACTTCATTTAGACGTTGCATTATTGGCTTTATTGGACCTTCGTTTATTTGAACCAAATCAATATCCTCCGAATATCTTGGTGCAGGGTTCAAATACAATTTATGCAACGCAGTACCGCCTCTAAAGGCTAAGTTTTCTAGTAGAAAATCATCTGAGAAAATTTCTACCAAAGCACGACTAATAACTAGGTCTTGTTCCACTTGATAAAACTGTTTCCAAGGGGCTTGTTCTTGCCATTTCGCTATATAAGGCTTCGGAATCATAAATCGCTTTCTAGTTTTATGTTCACATCCACTTTCCAATTATTATGAATAGCTCCTGGTCTCTCATTTGATTTTGGACTCAATAAAACTGGATAGTATTTTGACTCCTTTAAGTACTCCGAAATTGGTTCATATAAATTGGATTCAACTTGCAGTACTGATTCTAACAAAAAACCAAAACGCTGCAAGGTACTTTTGTGAGGATACCAACTAATTAGGTCTTCTATGTCTTGAGCGGATATTTCTTCTGACAACTCTTCTAGAATGGCTAACATTCTATTGATACCACCCAATTTAGTTTGATGATGAATTAAATCAATAGCAGTAAGTGCTGGACTTGAAATTTTATAAATGCCTGCATCCGATTTTTTCTCTAAAATGTTTTTTGTTGGCCATTTTGAAGTTGCAAAAAAATGAATATCAAGCGATGACTTTTTAATATTAGGGAATTGCTTATCTGTCATAATATATTCCCGTTGCACTTGTTGATGCCCTGCACCATGAAACTTTGCTGCAGAATAAAAGCCCAAATAATAATTACTATTCAAATAGTTGAATAGCTTATCTACAAATAACTGTACCGGTAACTGTTCTTGCTTCGAATATCTTGGTGGAATGATTAAGTAAAACCCTTTTCTTAAATTTATAATTTCCTTTTTGAGTACCAATCGAGAGAGCTCTCGCGTTAAAGCAGTATCAGTTTTATTACAGGCTGCTACAAGCTCACCCCAGGAAAACGAGTATTCTTCAACCGATTGCAATTGTTTTATATAATCTGAAATATCCAAGCTAAAAGTAAATTTTAGAGAAAGATACCATTTTACGGTAATTATCTCATTATTTTACTATAATAATTTTTATTCGCCAAGACTTAGAATTAAATTTGTACTTAATTATATCAAAATAGATAGCTGCCTTTAGGTAAACCTTTAAAATTGCCAAAATTTTGTTAAAAAGAGGCAAATTCGGGGTCACTAAATTTTTAGAAGGCTTTGAAACCTTTACTATAGCTCAAAACTTAGAATTTGGATAGTTCCTCTTTCTCCGCAAGTAATCATAAAAACCGCAGAGTTTACTCTTGCGGTTTTTTCTTTGTCAAAAATTAAAGGTTTTACTTAAATCTTATTTATAAAATTCATAATTTCAGCCTAACCATTTTATAACCAACCAACACTT
>NZ_JBGCCX010000104.1:0-9121 GCF_045105015.1 Psychroserpens sp. | reverse complement strand
CCGAAACCATGAGTGTCCATTACATCTTTTGCCGCCTGAATCACATCTGGATGCGATGATAATCCTAAATAATTGTTAGCACAAAAGTTTAGTACTTGTTGACCTGTGTTTAATGTGATTTCTGCACCTTGTGCCGAAGTAATAATCCGCTCTTCTTTAAAAAGACCATCATCTTTGATGGTTTGTAATTCAGATTGTAAATGTTCTTGTATGTTTCCGTACATAATTGCTAATTTTTTACAAATTTAAAATTCTTTTATTGTTAAATCGTCATTTATATAAATGAGAATTTTTTTAATGACTTTATAATTCATATCCTCTAAAACTAATTGGTAATCGTAAAGCTGTTCTTGATGTTTGGAATCGGTTGACCCTGTTTTGTAATCTATAATTACAGCTTCATTTTTTGAGTTAATTACAATGCGATCTGGTCTAAAAATAATTCCGTTTTTAGAAATTATGTCTTGTTCATTATATATTATTTGTTCCGCTTTAAAATAAGGATGTAAATGATTATGATTAACAATATCATAAACCATAGATTTTAATACCTCGTATTGTAGGTCATTTATTATTCCAGAGTTTTTATAATCATTCATAACATACTCAATATCATCTTCGGTTTTAATTTCCGACATGATATTGTGAACCAATTTCCCTTTTTCAATAGCTTCCTCTTGATGTGTGTCCCATAAATATCCAGAATTTGTCACTATATTCAGTTGGTGCACTTCTTTTTCGGTTGAAATAAATTCATTTAGGTATATCGTTTTGTGTGTTGTTGTTTTTTCCTCGGAAGTCTTTATTGGATTCCCAAAAGTGTAGGTAAGTGTGTTATCTTTCCAAGCGTTAATAGATTTTAAATAGTTGATAAATAAGCCTGAATAAAAGTTTAATTTTTCAGATTGGTTTTTTTTATCCACATCAAATTCTGAAATGACATATAATTGTTCAATAGCTCTGGTAAGAACAACATACAGTAAATTGATACTATCCAATTCAAGCTCTGATTGGTGTTCATTATACATGGCAAGACTAACATCATTATAACTTTCAAAGTCTTTATTTAGGTTAAGATATAAATGTGAAAACCCATTAAAGTAAGATGCGTCAACAGGAAACCAGACCTTCGGATTTAAATCAAAATATATGTCTTGATTAGCATATGGAAAAATAACTACAGGAAATTCTAAACCTTTAGATTTATGAATGGTCATAATTTGAATAGCATCTTCACCTTGTGGTGATACAATACTTAAAGAGTCTTTTTTTCGATTCCAATAATCTAAAAAACCAGTGAGACTTGAATTGTATTTCAATGAATAATCTTGAATTTCATCTAAGAAAAACTGAATGTAAGCATTTGAAGTTGCATTGAGTTTAAATGTTCTGACGATATTTTCAACAGCTTCGTAAATGGGTAGTTGTAAAAACCGATTAAAATCAAAGGTAAAACCATATGGTTTTAAAGCGCTAAATAGTTTAAAACCATTTAAATGAATTAGATCATTAAAAAAAGTGTGAGTATCTTCAAGAGATAATTGATGTTCTGCAAGATAGCTTAAGACATTAATCTTAATTTCATCATTATTTGGTTGAATAGCTAAGGTTAAAATATTAGCTATAAAATTAACTTCAGGCGCATTTTTTAGCATTAAAGTCTCTGAAGAGATAATAGCGTAATGCTTACTGCTTAAGTACTCTGCAATAGCAATACCTTCTTTTTTTCGTCTTACAATGATGCATATGTCTTTGTATGAAAATCCATTTTTCTGTGCTTTAATGATAGTATTCAAAACCGATTCACAATACATGTCATTTTTATCATTATCATCAATATCTAAAAAAGATAATTCTACATAACCTTCATTATGAAATACTAAGTCTTGATGTGCATTTTTATAAATAGTTTGATGTTGTGGGTTAGAAAATGCAATACTAGAAATATGATTAAAAAAAGCATTATTGAATTTCACAATGTCTTTAAAACTTCTGAAATTTGATGGTAGGTTTTTAACCTTTTGTTCTTTCACAAAAGGCTTTTCTATTTTAGAATACAAGTCAATAAATTGTTCAGCACGTCCACCTCTCCACCTGTAAATAGCTTGTTTGGCATCACCCACTAGCATCGCGCTGCCTGTATCACCTTTTAAGTTTTCTCCCGAAATTGTATTATCAATTAAAGGAATTAAATTTTCCCATTGTAAAACTGAAGTGTCCTGAAATTCATCTATAAAATAATGCTTAAACTTTTCGCCAATTCGCTCGTATATAAACGGTGTTGGTTGTTCACGAATTTCAGAATTGATAATGGCATTAAACTCAGAAATCAATAAAAGATTATCTTCTTCTTTGAGTTGATCTAAAGTCTTTTTTATAACTGTTAAAACAGATAAAGGAACTATATTGTTTAAAGCATTTTTTAATAATTTAATCTGAAAAATTGCTGATTTAGTTTTTAAAAAAGCATCTGTAAGTTGTTGGCGAATTCCTTCAATAGAATTAGCGACGTCATCTGTAACTTTTTTTGGATAAATTGGAGTTCCTTCTACAAGGTCAATTTGCCATTTGGGCGAAAAAGATACTTTAAAGTTTCCTTCAGATAATTTTATAAAATGTTTAGGCAGATAACTACTAGAAAAATCTGAATGAGACAATTGGGATTGACCTATCAATTCAAGAATAGTTTTAGCGACTTCAACAACTTGTTCCTTTGCCTTTTCATGCTCTTGATGTAAGTTGTTTTTCAGAGCTTTAAAATCCTTTAATGTTTTATCTTTTAGTTGCTCTATATAAACAATTTCATTTTCTTGAATTAGTAATTCAGCAATCGCATTAAAGTCAAATGAAATATCCCAACTTTTATCATCATCTGTTTTTTCAATAGCAAAATCTACTAATGTTTTTGTGAGTTCAGTATTGCTTCCTGCCTTATCAATAAGCTTGTCAACAGCTTTAGCTAATATCGTTTTTGTATCGAGCTCGACTTCAAAATTAACAGGAAGTTTTAGGTCGTGCGCAAACGTTCGAATAAGTCTATGGTTGAATTTATCAATTGTTGATATATCAAAGGCAGCATAGTTATGAACCATTATATGCAACAATGCTCTAGATTTTTCGTGGAGCGCTTTAGGTTCAATATTTAAGTCGGCCACAATGGCTTTGAACATGCTATTAGATGATTCGAAAATAGAACTGTCTGAAAAGGCTTTTAAGGTTTCTATAATTCGTTCCTTCATTTCTCCAACCGCTTTGTTGGTAAATGTAAGTGCCAAAACGGCTCTAAAAGTTAATAAGCTATTTGATGTAAATAAAACCTTTAAATAGTCTTGAACTAAAGTATACGTCTTCCCACTTCCTGCAGAGGCGTTGTAAATTGTAAAAGGTGATTGCTTTTGCACGCTTAAAATTATAAAAACTATCAATGAGTTCATAGCTATTTAATATTTTTAATTGCGCTGTTTTATGTGTAAATTTGGTATTATTAGATATTAATTTAAAAAACACATAAAACTATGGCTTTCGAATTACCGAAATTAAAATATGCTTACGACGCTTTAGAGCCTCATATTGATGCTCGTACAATGGAAATTCACCATTCAAAACATCATAACGGCTACACGTCTAAACTTAACGCTGCAATTGACGGAACTGATTTAGAAGGAAAATCTATAGAAAGTATCTTGACTAATTTAGATATGGATAATAATGGTGTTAGAAATAATGGAGGCGGATTTTATAACCACTCATTATTTTGGGATGTTATGAATCCTGAAGACAGAGGTTATTTATCTGGAGACCTAAAAGACGCAATTGAAGCCGAATTTGGTTCTAAAGATGCATTTATTGAAGCATTCAGTAAAGCAGCAGCAACTCAGTTTGGTTCTGGTTGGGCATGGTTGTGCGTTCACAAAGGTGGAAAAGTTGAAGTGTGTTCTACGCCAAACCAAGACAATCCCTTAATGCCAGGTGTTACTTGTGGAGGAACACCAATTTTAGGATTAGATGTTTGGGAGCATGCTTACTACTTAAATTATCAAAATAGAAGACCCGATGATATAGATGCTTTTTTTAAGGTAATTAATTGGAATGAAGTTGAAAGACGTTATGCTGATGCAAAGTAGTATAAACCTTTAAAATGACAATTGAATTTAATCCAAGTTGAAAGACTTGGATTTTTTTTATTTGAAGAATGATGTTTTTATAATGAATTAAAAATGAAAAAGCATGAACAGATGTTCATGCTTTTTGCCCCAAATCTACCATAAACTTAACCTACTTATGTTATGGTGAAACAAATATAACGGGACTTTTTTCTAATAGTTAAATTTATTAGACTAACGACGTATAAATTGGCTTAAACGGAAAAAATGACTTTTATTACACCATTATGATGAGTAATAAAGCGAAGCTTTAAATTGTAGTTGAAATAAATTGAGAAACAAGAAGTTGAGGAGATATAAACATATGTTAATAAAAAAAGGTGAACAGAAGTTCACCTTTTTTTGCCCCAAATCTACCATGAACTTAACCTACTTATGTTATGGTGACACCAATGTATGCGTATTTTGTTTAACCCTATGCAAATATTAGACGAAATGCATGTTTTTCGGATAAACAACTATTTTTTTCGGATAAAATGCTAAAATTGAGCATTTTGTCTAGTAAGCTCTTTCTTTATTTCCTTCGTAAAAATTAATGAATGCTCTATTAACAACTCGATTTCCTCCAGCTGTAGGATAATCTCCAGTAAAATACCAGTCTCCTAAATTTTTCGGACATGCTTTATGGAGATTTTCTATGGGTTGAAAAATGGTTTTCACTTTAGCTTTAACAGAATCGTCTGAAATTAATTCTGCAATCTTATCCGAAATTTGATCAGCAGTGAATTCATTATATAAATCTTTTACAAAGTTTTTCACCTTGCTGTCTTTTAATTCTAATTGAGCTTTGCATTTAAGATAAACCTCTTCAATCAGATGATACTTGTCACTTTCTTTTAGTAGTTCTAACATTGCTCTGAAGGCAATTAAACTTTCTAGGTTAGCCATATCAATTCCATAACAATCAGGATAACGAATTTGAGGAGCCGAAGAAACAACAACTATTTGTTTTGGACTTAAGCGGTCCATCATTTTAATAATACTCTTTTTAAGCGTTGTACCTCTTACAATACTGTCATCAATGATGACCAGATTATCGTTTGGTTTAATTACACCATAAGTTACATCATAAACATGTGCTACCAGGTCATCACGACTACTATCTTCAGTAATAAATGTTCTTAGTTTTACGTCCTTAATCGCAATTTTTTCAATTCTAGGCCTTTCAGAAAGAATATCTGTAACACGTTCTGCGGAAAGTTTGCCATTACCATCTAAAATAGCTTTCGTCTTTTTTTGGTTGAGGTGTTCTTCAACTGTTTCTATCATCCCGAAGAATGAAGTTTCCGCGGTATTTGGAATATAAGAAAACACCGAATTTTTAGTATCTTCTTCAATAGCCTCTAAAACTTTAGGCATTAATAACTTTCCTAAATTTTTTCGTTCTTGATATATTTCAGCATCACTTCCTCTTGAGAAATAAATACGTTCAAATGAGCATGCTTTTCGCGCTAGAGGTTCAATGATTTTTTCAATAGAAACCTCACCAGACTTCTTAGTTATTATCGCGTGTCCTGGATCTAGCTCTTTAACATCCTCAAAATCTACATTAAATACCGTTTGTATAACTGGTCGCTCTGACGCTACAGCAACTATTTCATCATCTTCATAGTAATAAGTTGGTCTAATTCCTGCTGGATCTCTCAATACAAAAGAATCACCATGACCTAATAAGCCAGCCATTGCATAACCACCATCCCAATTTTTAGCTGCTTTTTTTAAAATTTTGGCAACGTTTAAGCGCTCTGCAATCAAAGGAGAGCATTCACTTTTACTAAAACCTTCTTTTTTAAGTTTTTTGTAGATTTTAGAAACTGCATCATCAAGAAAATGACCAATTTTTTCCATAATAGTTATGGTGTCTGCTTTTTCTTTAGGATGCTGACCAAGTTCAATAAGACCATCAAATAGTTGATTTACATTAGTCATATTAAAGTTCCCAGCAACGATGAGATTTCTGTGCATCCAATTATTCTGTCTTAGGAACGGATGAACACTTTCTACACTGTTTTTTCCAAATGTTCCATAGCGAACATGTCCTAAAAGTAGTTCTCCTATATATGGAATATGTTTTTTTTGAAGTGCTACACTATTTTGGTACTCCGGATGCTCATTTAGTTCGTCGTTGATACGTTCATTAATTTGAGCAAATATATCTTGAATAGGTTGTTGAGCAATTGATCGAACACGACTTATATAGCGCTCTCCAGGATTCGTGTCTAATTTAATACTTGCAAAACCAGCACCATCTTGACCACGATTGTGTTGTTTTTCCATCATGAGGTACATTTTATTGACGCCATAAAATGCACTTCCATATTTTTCTTTGTAATACTCTAATGGTTTTTTAAGTCTTATGAGTGCAATTCCACACTCATGTTTTAAAGCATCGCTCATTGTTGTGTCCCTGTTTTAAATATTCCAAAATTATAAATCTTGGAAGCGGTATTAAATAAAAAACGCGCTCAATTTTGAGCGCGTTAGTTTATGATAATTCAATGTCAAACTGAGTGAGTTGTTTAAACTCTTTCAGTCTATAATTAATTTCGTCTTTTGTTAAATTTTGCATGCGTTCTGTGCCAAACTTCTCCACACAAAAAGAAGCTAAGTTTGATCCATATATAACTGCGTTCTTCATGTTTTCAAAAGTATAATTCTCTGTGCTTGCTAAAAATCCAGCAAAACCACCAGCAAAAGTATCACCAGCTCCTGTTGGATCGAAGACCTCTTCTAAAGGTAATGCAGGTGCATAAAAAACGTTGTCGTCATGAAATAATAAAGCTCCATGTTCTCCTTTCTTAATCACAACATATTGTGGACCCATTTCATGAATTTTACGAGCTGCTACAACTAAGGAGTATTCACCAGTTAACTGTCTTGCTTCTTCGTCATTAATAGTAATGACGTCAACTTTCTTTATAACTTGATGTAAATCATCAAGCGCGCAATCCATCCAAAAATTCATAGTATCTAAAATAACCAATTTTGGAGTTGTAGTCATTTGATTTAAAACACTCATCTGAACTATCGGGTGCAAGTTTCCAAGCATAACCACTTGCGCATCTCTATATTGATTTGGAACTTTAGGATCAAAATCGGCAAGTACATTAAGTTCTGTTGCTAAAGTATCTCTAGAATTCATGTCGTTGTGGTATTTACCACTCCAAAAGAATGTCTTACCTTCTTTAATAATCTCAACACCATCAATATTGACGTTTCTGTCGGATAATAAATCTAAATATTCTTGAGGAAAATCACCTCCAACTACAGATACTGCAGCAGAATCTACATCAAATTGAGATGCAGCTAAACCAATAAAAGTTGCTGCTCCACCTAATATTTTATCTGTTTTTCCGAAAGGGGTTTCAATAGCGTCAAAAGCTACTGTACCAACGATAACTAATTTGCTCATATAAGCGATACATTTTAAGCGGCAAATATACGATTTTTAAGGACTAAAAAACTAATTTATTTACGACCAAAATCTGCAGGAATTTCTCCCCAAGCTTTGGTTTCCCATTTTACGATGGTTGTTGTGTAAGAATTGTTTTTTAACCACTCAAGAGCCCGATCAATTAATTCAAATAAGGATTTGTTTTTGTCGTTTCGTTTTAATTTTGTGTTGCAGGTTTTTTTTCTAACCCAACTCATTGCTGTTCTAGAATCTGTATAGATGATAAGATCGCTATTTTTCTTTTTTAAAAAAGCCAAACCATGAACAATGGCTAAAAACTCTCCGATGTTATTGGTGCCTTCTTCAAAAGGTCCTTGAATAAATAATTGTTGTTTAGTTTTGGTCATGACGCCTCGATATTCCATTTTTCCTGGATTCCCAGAAGACGCAGCATCTACAGAAATGGATTTATAATTTGGTTGACCAATTTTTTTTAGTTGTGCTTCGCTAAGCTCACTTGTAAACTTCTTACTCTTCCCAATGTAGTCTTTATAGTTGCCTTTTAACGCTTTTTTTGCAGCATCAAATGTTGAAAATGATTTATATTGAGCCCCTTGAAAATCTTTGATTTGAGCTTTGCAATCATCCCAAGATTCAAAAACTCCAGTATGGTGACCTTTCCAAACGGTGTAATATTTTTTTTTCTTTTTACTCATTTAAAAGTTGTTCAACCACTTTTGGAAAATGTTCCATTTCTAATTCATGAATTTTGCTTGCGACATCTTCAGCAGTATCATTACTATTAACATCACATTTTGCTTGAAAAATTATAGCGCCATCATCATAATGTTCATTTACGTAATGTATTGTAATTCCTGTTTCTAATTCTTTATTAGCCACAACAGCTTCATGAACATGCATACCGTACATGCCTTTTCCACCATACTTCGGTAAAAGTGCTGGATGAATATTTATGACTTTATTTGAAAATACATTTAAAATATGTTCTGGAAACTTCCAAAGAAAGCCAGCCAATACAATTAAATCAGGTTGATTTACTTTTAAAATATTTAAAACATCATGAGTTTCAGTAAACGCTATTTTATTGAACGACAAAGCACTAACTTTAAGTTTTTTAGCACGATCTAAAACTTTGGCATGAGGATTGTTAGTAAGTACTTGAATAACAGAAGCATTTTCTCTGTTGTGAAAAAACCTAATTAAATTTTCAGCATTAGTGCCACTTCCGGACGCAAAGATTACAATACGTTTCATTTACAGACAATCAGTTACTATTATTCAGAACAAAAAAAAGAATAATAATTAACAATTAGAACGCAAAACGTAAATTCTTCAAAGTAATTTTATTAAATTACAAACACATTTTTAGATTAAAGGTGTGTATTGAAATAAAGTTTTTTTATTTTTGCGACCTAATTAAAACTTAAAATTAAAAAATTATGTCAGACATTGCATCAAGAGTAAAAGCGATTATCGTAGACAAATTAGGAGTTGATGAAAACGAAGTTGTTACTGAAGCTAGCTTTACTAACGATTTAGGAGC
>NZ_JBGCCX010000103.1:0-13887 GCF_045105015.1 Psychroserpens sp. | reverse complement strand
TCCAACGAGTGTAATTAAAAATATAAGTGAAGGCGCTATTACTGCTGCTACTAAGGCACCATCAATATGCTCAATATAAATAAGATATAAGGTAACAGCTAAGCCTAGAATCTGTCCAATAATATTAATAATCAACAGCATTTTAAAATTTGAAAAACCATTCATTATTCCGAAACAAAACATGTTCAAAGCATAAAATGGTAATGCTAATGCTAGTATTTGTATGACATATGCGTAGTTAAAATTATCAGAAAAGAGGAAATCATTTACAAACTCTGCATTGTAATAACATAAAAACGACATGAAAATAGTTGAAAAGAAACCTAAATAATACGTCGTTGAAATTGTTTTACAGAGCTCTAGAGTATCATCCTTACATTTAGCTACAGTTTTAACAAATCCATTATAAAAACCAAGTATAGCAAACGATTGAATACCACTTATAAAGTTTCTTAAATTACCAATAAGTGCCATTCCTTCTACTCCGATAAATAAAGCAATAGCCTTAGAAGTTAAAATTCCGGCAATTATTTTAGTAGCAATAGTAGCCGAATTAAGATGTGCAACTTTAAACAGCACATTGGTATTAATGTACTTGATTAGTTTTTTCAATTAATAGTGGTTTAGGGCATTAATAACTGTTTCAACTTCATCATTGGTCATTACTGGGCTTATAGGAATACTAACTACAGTATTATGAATTGATTCTGTTACTGGCAAATATAATGTTTTAAAAGACAATAAAGCCTTTTGTTTATGAGGTGCAATAGGATAATGAATCAAATAACCAACACCATTATTTTCCAGATATGAGGTGAAATCCGACCTATCTTTTACACTAACTACAAACACATGAAATACATGATTTTCGGAATTATCATATACTGGAAGTTGAATCTTTTTATTAGTAATATTTTTGAGATAATGCTTTGCTATCTCACGTCGCCTGGAATTATCTTTATCAAGATATTTCAGCTTTACATTTAAAAACGTAGCTTGTAATTCATCTAGCCGACTATTAATTCCCAAAGTGTCATTGACATATTTTTTTGAACTACCATAGTTACGTAAGAGTTTAACTTTATCTGCTAATTGACTATCGTTTGTTGTCACAGCTCCAGCATCACCTAGAGCTCCTAGATTTTTAGAAGGGTAAAAACTAAAGCCAGCTGCATCAGAAAGGTTTCCTGCTTTTTTTTCTTCGGAAGACAAAGTTGCACCATGAGCTTGTGCTGCATCTTCAATAATCAAAAGATTATGAGTTTTAGCAATGGCATTAATAGCAACCATGTCAGCCAATTGGCCATATAGATGAACTACAAGAATACCTTTTACTTTTGAACTTATGTGCTTTTTAATTTCTGAAGGAGAGATATTAAAAGTTGCTTCATCTGGCTCAACAAACACAGGCTTTAAACCTGCATTAATAACAGCCAAAATACTAGCGATATATGTATTTGCTGGAACAATGATTTCATCATTTGGTTGTAACTTACCAAGCTCGATATAAGCTCTAAAAATTAAGGTAAGTGCATCTAAACCGTTAGCGACACCTATACAATGATTTGTTCCACAATATTGAGAAAAGTTAGTTTCAAAAGTTTTGACTTCGTTTCCTAAAATATAATAACCAGAATCTATAAAATTCTTGAATTTGTAAGTGTATTCCTCTTCAAATCTAGCATTAATTTTATATAAATCTAAAAACGGAATCATATAAAGACATCATTTAAAAGGTTATAATTTTCAGTCTTAATTTTATAAAAGTCGTGAATTATAGTTCGTGCTCCAAAACCTTCTTTCCAATATTGAAGTCCTTGATTAACTTTCATTCCGTTTTGTTCATTAGAAACTCCCAAATCAAAATAATCTTTTTCATGAAATACAGTTTTCAGTAAATGTGTATGTAAAAAATCTAGGCTTCCTAAAATATTTTTATCCTCGTTACCTGAAATATACTGTGAATGTGCAACTAAAGGTGTTTCAAATATTGTAGTACCAGCAACTATTCGATCCCCATGATATACATTGAATTGACGAATATGTTTTGGAAAACATGTCTTTAAATATGTGATTTCCTCTAAAGAATGTACGGGTGTAGTATTATGTTTAGCTTTTAAATTTTTAGTTAGAATGCAATCCCAAAACTCTTTAAATTCTTGAACCTCTTTGACGACTAATTCATTTTTTAGACCTCGTTTAAACCCATTATCTCGGTTTTTAGAAATCTTAATTTTATAATTAGAATCAACAACAGACATGGTATCCTTTCTGTAACACTCAGCTTTAGTTAGAAAAAGCAAATAATCTATTTCATCACTTGGGAGCTTATGATATATTTTAGGCAATAATTTTAAATTCAAGCAATCAAACCCCTTATCATTTAAGTAGTGTAATGTACTTTTAAAAGCTTCTAAAACATCAATGAATTTAGAATTTTCAATCAATAATAAACCTCCATAACTCAAGCCTTGATGAGAATGTATTTGATGAGTGTTTTTATTTGCAGGTAATAATGCAAAAAGCGTATCATCTTTATAAATCATTAAAGAGTAGTCATTAAATCGATCTTGATGATATTCCATGAAATCACGTTGAAATAAAAAAGTAGCATTCTTTGAGTTGACTACAAATTCATCCCATTGAAGTTTAAATTCTGAATGATATCGTTTTATTGAAAAATTGTCCAATAGTTTGGCTTCTATTTAATAAATTATAGCTTTTCTTATAAAATACAAATTACAACATTTTTGAATGTTAAAGCTTATTTTAGATTCAATTATTTATATTTGATTTTATCAGATAAAAGCTATGAAATTTAAATTTTTCGAAAGAAAAATTTTTCTTTTAGCACTACTATTTATCTTCTTGAATCCTCTTTATGTAGCTATTATCATTTACCCTAAAGGAATTAGTACTCCTAAAATTAATTATTGTGTATAACTTAGATTTAATTTTTAATAAATTTGATACTAAGCAATTAACTAATAGAAAACGAATTAATAATACTACTCTTGACAGGAAACTGAAGGACTATTAATAGGGTGAATACGCCACATAAGAATTGCAACAGATAAAATACTTGGAAGCCATAAAAATAATGCTGATGCAGTTCTAGCGATACCATGTACGGCTGGTAACATAACAAAGAAGAAGAATATGCATAAATAAACTATCTCTTTAGTGACTATTCTAATTTTCAGAATTGTGAACTTAATTTTTGTGGTGAAATACACTTGTCCTAAAAAGCCTATTATGGACATAACTAAAGCAAAACTATATAGGATTGTATTTGGTTGGTATTGATGATGTATAAATCCATTACCTATAGTCATAATCCCAGATGACATAAGTATAAATATTGCTAAATTAAGCTCATTTTCTAAAAATTTGAGTACTTCAATTCTGAAACACAAAATAACAGATAGAAGTATAAAAGCTATTCCAAATAAATCATAATTTTCTTCTGTTGAAAAGTTTAAAATCTTAAAAGTTATTTCTGGTAATATTGAATTTACAAATTGATTTTCATGCACTAAATCACTTAGAAAGCCTAACGAAATTAATAAAATTCCAAAAAGAAAGCTACTAAGTCCTAGCCATGAGCGTAATTTAAATAGAAAATAACTAGTGAATGAAATACCTAGTACTCCAAATATTGGTTGCGCTTTTTCAGGTATTATATTACTTTCTGACAAATACATAACAAAGCTTAACGCCAAAAATGATATACTTAACTTAATCTTAGAAGAGTCTAGTGAGACTTTATATATAAATATTGAAATAAGGATAATAACATAAAGATAGAATTTGGAAAGTTGCTCTCCAATATGATATTCTGATTTCAGCATTTCATGATTAGGACTATAAGTCAATGACGTATAATTAGACATCAAAGAATGTAATGGAAATTGCATTAAATAAAGAACAAAGTTTATGACTAAATATACTAATACAATTTTAATAACATTTCGAGCATCATGATGTATTTTAAAACGTTCAACAATCATATCTTAATGAATTTATAACCTATTTTCAATTGTGAATTTTATATGTAAAACTAATTTATCCATCATTAAATATCATTAAAGACCGATCTTGAAATCAATCACTATGATACTAAAAAGTTATCGTTGGAATAAAAACGTTCTGTTAGAATCAGCAACAAAGAAATCCTATTCAGTCTTTAATTCTTTTTGATATGTTCTTATTAAGAAAACAATATTGTGATTTAATATTGTCTGAAAGCACTAATTTAAAAAAAAATTAAAATACTTTACAAACAAAAAAGAGGAACTAAAATTTAAGTTCCTCTTCAAATAATTATTACTTTGTATTAAATACTTTTATTACGTTTACGTTCAACTTCTTTCAAATATACCTTACGTAATCTTAAATGATTAGGAGTTACCTCAACATATTCATCTTTTTGAATGTATTCTAAAGCTTCTTCCAATGAGAATTTAATTGCAGGTACAATCTTCGCTTTATCATCTGCTCCAGAACTTCTAACATTACTCAACTTTTTAGTTTTTGTTACGTTTACAGTCATATCATCTCCACGAGAGTTCTCACCGATCACTTGTCCTTCATAAATATCTTCACCTGGATCGATAAAGAATTTACCTCTATCTTGTAATTTATCAATTGAATAAGGAATGGCTTGACCGTTTTCCATAGACACTAAAGATCCATTTTGACGTTCAGGAATGCCTCCTTTTAAAGGTTGATACTCTTTAAAGCGATGCGCCATAATAGCTTCACCAGCAGTAGCAGTTAATAATTGGTTACGCAAACCAATAATACCTCGAGAAGGCACAATAAACTCACACACCATACGATCACCTTTGGCTTCCATACTTAGCATTTCACCTTTACGCATCGTTACCATTTCAATAGCCTTACCTGAAACAGTTTCAGGTAAATCAATCGTCATTTCCTCAACAGGTTCACATTTAACTCCATCAATTTCCTTGATGATTACTTGTGGCTGACCAATTTGTAATTCATATCCTTCACGACGCATGGTTTCGATTAAAACTGATAAGTGTAATACACCACGACCAAAAACCATAAATTTATCTGCACTATCTGTGTCATTTACTCTTAGTGCTAAGTTCTTTTCTAACTCTTTAGTTAAACGTTCCTTAATATGACGAGACGTTACAAATTTTCCATCTTTTCCGAAGAAAGGTGAATCATTAATTGTAAATAACATACTCATTGTAGGCTCGTCAATAGCAATCGTTTTTAATCCTTCAGGATTTTCTAAATCGGCCACTGTATCACCAATTTCAAAACCTTCTAAACCTACTAAAGCACAAATATCTCCAGCTTGAACGCTATCTACTTTTTTACGACCTAAACCTTCAAACACATGAAGTTCTTTTATTCTTGACTTCATGATACTTCCATCACGCTTTACAAGTGATACTTGTTGTCCAGCTTTCAAATCACCACGTGTTAAACGTCCAATGGCTATACGACCTATAAATGATGAGAAATCTAAAGATGTAATTAACATTTGAGTCGTTCCTTCTTCTATTTTAGGTTCAGGAATGTGATCGATTACCATATCTAAAAGTGGTTCAATGTTTTCAGTTTCATTTTGCCAATCATCACTCATCCAGTTATTTTTAGCCGAACCGTAAACCGTTGGGAAATCTAGCTGCCACTCTTCTGCACCTAACTCAAACATTAAATCAAAAACTTTTTCATGAACTTCGTCAGGTGTACAGTTTTCTTTATCAACTTTATTAACTACCACACAAGGCTTCAATCCTAAATCGATTGCCTTCTGCAATACAAAACGCGTTTGAGGCATAGGACCTTCAAAAGCATCAACTAAAAGCAATACACCATCAGCCATATTTAATACACGTTCTACTTCTCCACCAAAATCGGCGTGACCTGGAGTATCAATGATATTGATTTTTGTGTCTTTGTAAATTACAGATACGTTTTTTGAAGTAATTGTAATTCCTCTTTCACGTTCTAAATCATTGTTGTCAAGAATTAAATCTCCTGTGTTTTCATTTTCACGAAACAACTGACAATGGTACATGATTTTATCAACCAAAGTAGTTTTACCATGATCGACGTGTGCAATAATTGCAATGTTTTTAATATTAGCCATAATAGTGCCTTATTTTAAGCGTGCAAATGTACGCTAAATTTGGCTTTAAAAGTCTATTCAAGCAGAAAAGTTTAATCACTGTGAATTAGTTAATTAAATGTTATAATGTATTGAGTGCATAATTTCTATGATTATCTTACGTTCTGTAAATGATTAATAGTAAATAGCCACTTCAACCAGCCATTTTTCGGGCAATTTACATCTGACAAAAAAAACACTTTAGCAGATGAAACAGATTAGTAAATATTCGAGATTTGTACCCTATCTTTATTTTATTGCAGTTATAGCCTATTGGTTTACAGTCGTCAACAAAAATTCTGGAGCAACAGCTTATCCAATTCTTTTATTTGGAATTCCATTTATATGGCAACTTATAAAGCCTAGCAAACAACTAAATTTCACATTAGGAATTACATTTATTTGTATCTCGTCTTATCTTATTTTAGCATACTTATCGGATGTTCTTAATATCATAGACCTATCATCGAGTATCAAACAATTTATTATTTATGGAGGTTTATTTGTCGCTGCAAATTTTGTTATGGCACTTTGGATGATTCGCAATAGCATGAAACGTGTATTTTAAATTTAGTTTGAAATATTCTAGAATTTAATTCAATATATAAAGCGTTATATTTTCGTAACTTTGCGCTTTAATTTGAAACTTGAATTCAATGACTTTAAACGACGTTCCGAAACTAAAACATACTGATTCTAACAACTTCTTTTTACTTTGTGGTCCTTGTGCTATAGAAAGTGAAGACATGGCATTACGTATCGCTGAAAAAGTAATACGTATTACCAATGATTTAAAAATCCCTTATGTCTTTAAAGGAAGTTTTAAAAAAGCCAATCGAAGTCGTATCGATAGTTTTACTGGAATTGGAGATGAAAAAGCATTGAAAATTTTGAAAAAAGTATCTGAAACATTCGACATTCCAACTGTTACTGATATTCATGAAGTTTCTGATGCGTTATTAGCTGCTGAATATGTCGATGTTTTACAAATTCCAGCATTTTTAGTTCGTCAAACAGACCTTGTTGTTGCTGCTGCTAAAACAGGCAAAGTAGTCAACTTAAAAAAAGGACAATTTATGAGTCCTGAAGCCATGAAACATGCCGTCCAAAAAGTGAAAGATTCTGGAAGCGATAAAGCATGGATTACAGATCGTGGAACTATGTTTGGATACCAAGATATGATTGTAGATTTTAGAGGGATTCCGACTATGAGAGCTTTCGCTCCAACAGTTTTAGATGTGACACATTCTTTACAACAACCAAATCAAAGTATTGGTGTTACTGGAGGACGTCCTGACATGATTGAAACTATTGCGAGGGCTGGTATCGTAAATAATGTAGATGGTTTATTTATTGAAACACATTTTGATCCTGCAAACGCAAAAAGTGATGGTGCAAACATGCTGCATTTAGATAATTTAGAAGGATTATTAAAAAATTTGGTTGCAATTAGAAAAACAATCAACAGTTTATAACTCATGATTGAAGACTTAGATTTTAGAGAAGCTACACAGGAAGATTTACCTGAAATCACTTCCATTTATAGAGATACGATAAGAGCCGTAAATTCAAGAGATTATTCGGAAACTCAAATTGAAGCATGGTCTCTAGGCGCAGATGACCTCAAAAAATGGCAAAATCGTATTAAAAAATTCTATTTTTTAGTTGCTGAACTTAACCATCAAATTGTTGGATTTTCTTACTTGAAAAATGGGTTTTATTTAGAAAACATATTTGTTCATAAAGATTTTCAACGTCAGACCATTGGTTCAAAATTACTAAGAATCATGGAATCTCAAGTATCTATGAATGGCCACGATACCATTAAATCTGATATTAGTATTTCAGCTCTAGATTTCTTTGATTCACATTTTTATGATGTTGAAAAAAAGCAGAAAAAGTCATTTAAAGGAAAGTCATTTGATACTTTCATTGTTACAAAAGATCTCTAATTAGCTTTTTGATTTTCTTATAAGCTTAAACGGATTAGTGTTGATCTCTAGTTGTCGATGTAATACATAAACAATAGCATCATCTTTAATATCTGCTACGGTTTTAAATCTTAACGACGTTACTGTTTTTCTATTAGTACTAACAAAAAGTTCTGTATATTTTGGTAATTGATCTCTGTGCCAAAATGCAAAATCAACGTAATCTTTAGACTGATTTAAAAAACACAAAGGAATTCCGTTATAGTAATAAAATGGTATTCGCCATTTGTATAATAACTCAGCCTCAGGAACAATTGCTTCTATAATTGTTTGAAGCTGAAGCAAAATCGACTTAAAAGGTTCGTCTTGTTTTAGAATATAGGCTTCAGCTGGATTCACAGATAATATACATTTGATTTTTTCAAATTTAACAATTATTTATATTGCTACATTCAATTATATTTATTTACTTTGTATTTCAAAGCACTTTTATATGGAATCAAAAAACTATTTAGAAGATATCAACGAAATCAAAAGCATGATGACAAAATCATCACGTTTTATTTCTCTTAGCGGATTATCTGGTATTCTTGCAGGAATCTATGCCCTTGTTGGTGCCACAATAGCTTATTATCTCGTATCAAACTCAGTAAGAGGTTACCTCATTTTAGATGGTAGTATTTTTAGAATTTGTGTTGCCATTCTCCTTGGTGTTGCTTTTCTAAGTGTCCTTACAGGAATTTATCTAACCACTAAAAAGGCAAAAAAAAATGGAGAAAAGATTTGGGATAGCTCCTCAAAACGATTGCTGTTTAATTTTCTTGTTCCCTTAGTTGTTGGTGGGCTATATATACTCATAATTCTCGATCAGGAACGCTATGGACAAACAGCAGCATTAATGCTTATTTTTTATGGTTTAGCTTTAATAAATGCCTCAAAATATAGTCTTGGAGATATCAGGTACTTAGGCTATACAGAAATCATTTTAGGTTTAATATGTGCTTATATTCCAAGTTATGGGTTTTGGTTTTGGGTTATTGGTTTTGGTATCATGCACATCATTTATGGAGCTTGGATGCATTTTAAATATGATCGAAAATAATTTGAAGAAACTTTATACTTTTAACGCATTAACTTTATAATTAAGATTTGAGCATTATTAACAACATAAACAAAGTCTTTGATCATCGCATTCGATTAGGAATCATGTCTGTGCTTATGGTAAATGAATATGCCGATTTTAATACATTAAAAGAATTGTTAGGCGCTACAGATGGAAATCTAGCTAGCCACACAAAAGCTCTTGAAAAAGCAGAATATATTATTGTTGAAAAACAATTTATTGGACGAAAACCAAACACACGTTATTCAACTACAAAATTGGGTAAAGCAGAATTTAAAAAACATATTGAAGCATTAGAAAAATTAATAAATAAACAATAAATCATTTTTTTTACACGTTTACTTTGAAACACAAAGTACTTTTAAATCACTAATCATGGATGAATCAAACACACCTCAGCAAAGCAAACAACAGACAAACAAATTTTCAAACTGGTTAAAAACCTCAATCACAGCAAGAATGCTAATCGTTGGGTTTTTAGTTGTCATTCTACTAATTCCTCTTTCTTACATTAATATTTTAATTAAAGAGCGCTCTTTTAGACAGGCAGATGTCGTCACAGAAATAAACAATAAATGGGGAAATAATGTATTAGTGTATGGACCCATGTTAAAGTTACCTTATAAAACCTACTCTGAAACCAAAACTTACAATGAGAAAACAAAAACCTACCTAAAGGAAACAAAAACACATATGAACTATGCTTATATATTTCCTGAGCGTTTAAATTCTGATGTAAATGTCGACTCTAAAACACTAAAACGAGGCAATTTTGAATCTGCTGTTTTTACAACTACTATGGATTTCTCCGGACACTTCATACCTACTGATTTAATAGAGAAAGGAATAAAACCAGAGGACATAGTATGGAACAAAGCCTCGGTTTTAATTCAAACCACAAATCTTAAAGGGATAAAAAGTGAGATGGTTTTAAAGCTCAACTCTGAAGCTTACAACTTCCAAACTAACTTCAATTCTGATAAAAACAGTAGCTATCTCGATGTTTTAGAATCTAGTTTTATAAAAGGTAATGACCTATCAGACTTAAAAGATGATAATTTTAGTATTCAAATTGCATTTAATGGATCACGACAAATTGATCTAATTCCTATTGGCAAAACAACAACTATGTCCATGACTTCAAATTGGGCAGATCCTAGTTTTGTTGGAAATTATCTTCCAAATGATGAAACTAAAGAAATTTCTAAAGATGGTTTTAAAGCCGATTGGAAAGTACTGCACATCAACAGAGCTTTTTCCCAACAACATCTTAATACTGTTCCGAATTTAAGTGCCTTTGCCTTTGGAACAAAATTCATGGTCATGGTCGATGAATATCAAAAAAGTGAGCGCTCAGCAAAATATGGCTTTTTAGTTATTGCGCTTACGTTCTTAATCTTCTTTTTAATACAAACGATGAGTAAAATTGATATTCATCCGTTTCAGTATTTAATGATTGGATTGGCATTGACAATGTTCTATACTCTACTGGTTTCAATTTCGGAACATAGTGACTTTTTGAAAGCCTATTTAGTGGCAGGTATTTCGGTAGTACTTCTTATCACTTTATACTCTAAATCTATTCTAAAAACCTTAAAATTTCCAGTATTTATAGGATTATCCTTAACTGCATTGTACACATTTATATATGTTATCATTCAGTTAGAAAACTATGCTCTTTTAGTAGGAAGTATTGGTCTATTTGTGATTTTAGCCATTGTGATGTTTGTGTCAAGAAAGATAGATTGGCATAATGGTTAATTAGTGGTGGTGTGACCTCGTTCCGCTTTCATTTTATGAAATGAACGAGGTTACATTTAAAATACCTTACAATGAAAAACAACTTAAATTATACAGGACAAATCGTAGCGCTTTTGAGCTTTGTTATTGGAACATGCTTAATAGCATTCTATTTATATCTTGGTGAAAACTATATCTCTTTAGGTTTTGCGATTTCAATGGTAGTCATCACCATTATTGTAAATAGTATTTTATTTATCACAATTACTATAGCAGCAATATTCAAAAGAATTAATCAGAATGAAGCTTTAAAAACATGTGGATTGATGCTACTAAATATCCCAATAAGCATTCTCTACTTTTACATGGTAATCATGTTTCCTAATCAAAACTTTTTATGAAGAGATATAAACTGAATAAAGTCTATTTATTTATCACTCTAGGGATTCTTCTTATAGAAATATGTATTGCTGCTTTTTTGACTGAAGGCTTTATAAGACATACATTTGGAGATTTTTTAGTAGTCATCTTAGTCTACAGTGCTATTAGAACCTTTGTTGAAACTAATCCTATTTATATTGCCATTATTGTTTTGGGATTTGCATTTGCAATTGAGTTTCTACAACTATTTAATCTCTTAGATCATTTAAAACTTAGAGATAACAAAATAGCGACGATCATACTCGGAAGTACTTTTCATATCTCAGACCTTATAGCTTACACATTAGGTACAGTAATCATTTTATCAATTGACTTAAAAACCACGTTATGGACACCTTAAAAACACACATACTTAATCGATTTAAAATACTAACAGTCTTAACTATGTCTGTAGCATTAAGCATCATTTTATTAATGATAAGAGTTAAATTACATCAATCTTTTTATTTACTTTTTCTTGTATGGAATTTATTCCTAGCAATTATTCCTTTTGCAATAACAACCATAATGACAGGTGAATTAAAACCAAACAAACTTAAATTTGTTTTTGCTTTCTGTATATGGTTACTTTTTTTACCTAATGCACCTTATATCATTACAGATTTGTTGCATTTAAGAAGCTCACAACTACATTTAATGTGGTTAGATGTTCTTGTAATTGTATCATTTGCTTTAAATGGTTTGGTACTTTTTATGTTTTCACTTTCGGATATGGAAAAACTATTGAGGTATTATTTGAAACCTAAATGGATTTCACCTCTAATGCTGGTCATTTTTGGGTTGACTGCCTTCGGAATATATCTCGGACGCTTTTTACGTTACAATTCGTGGGAAATATTAAACCATCCTGAAGCGTTATTCTCAGACATCTTAATAATTATCACTAAACCAAATACTGAAGCATGGATATTTACAATGACTTTTGCATCATTTTTAGCGATTACTTATTGGATGCTGAAGTCTATTATTAATTCAAAAAATTAAACTATCATGAAATATTACTTCCTTTTATTTATTTTCATCATTTCTTTTACTGCATGTTCTAATAGCGATAATAGAAAAGTTGTTGACAATTCTGAAAACACATCTAAAAAGCAAAAAGAGGATACTTCTTACGAGATTGCTGATTTACCAATTCACATAGATAGCACAGCGTACTTAATTCATCCTATCGGCAACTACGTTATTAGAAGAGGTAGAACAAAGTACTTTGATTCTGAAGATTATGAAGTAAACAGCTCTTCCTCTGTTAGTATGAATCACTCAAAAAACAAAATTACAGGTGATTTGTCTAATGTGAAATTTCAGCATCTGGATTCTAATAAATTAAAATCATTAACTGATAAAACATTGAGGATTAATTCCATGCTGTTTTTAAGAGATGTCTACAAAAAGAATAACAAAGGTTATTTTGTTTATAATGTCATAGATGCAGACACCAATTCTGATGGTAAACTTAATTATAACGATTTGAGATCATTATACATTAGTAATTTAAATGGTACAAAATTCAGAAAACTGTCACCTAATAGACAAGAATTGAATGCCTGGAAAATTATCATAGAAGCTAATAAGTTATATTTTAAAAGTATAGAAGATTCAGATAAAAACGGAGAATTTAATAAAAAAGATAAGCTACATTACTTTTATCTAGATTTAGATAATGAAAACTCTAAAGTCATAGAATATTATCCAATTTAAAAAAACTGCATAAAAAAAAGGAAAGCCATGGCTTTCCTTTTTTTTATGCAATGTTACGTCTTAGTTATCCGAAGCATCACTAGGATCTGTTCCTGCTGTCATTTCATCTCCATTGTTAACGCCATCACCATCACAATCTAAAGCATTCCATGCTGCTGTCTCAACACCTCCAAAATTACAATTTAAGTTAAACTCACATTCATCTAAAGGATCTGGATCACACTCATTCACAGAAATATCACCATCACAATTTGCACCAAACCAAGTATCCCAAACTAGATTATAATCAAAACTATCTACGTTATAATCACACCAATTATTTGGATCTGTTCCATCGATTAACTCTTGCGAGTCTTGGACAGAATCACCATCT
The DNA here is from genome assembly GCF_045105015.1 of Psychroserpens sp. Lineage (GTDB taxonomy): Bacteria > Bacteroidota > Bacteroidia > Flavobacteriales > Flavobacteriaceae > Psychroserpens. Next base: position 424 of record NZ_JBGCCX010000103.1, on the reverse strand, counting down.
GTATCTTGAGGAAAACTACTTGGGTCATTAGGATCGGTTCCTATAAAAGCCTCATAGCAATCATCAAACCCATCATCATCACTATCTGAATCATTTGGATCTGTGATATTCCCGTTTGGATTGCAACTAGACCATGCGTTATCCTCATTAATACCAGTAATTTCTTCGCAATCGGTTAAACCATCTTGATCAGAATCTAAATTTTGTTGAAAAATATAAATTTCAGCAATCGCAAATTGATTTGATATTGAATTATTTGCTCTCACATAAAAAACAGTTGTAGTTCCATCACTTGTATACAACAATGGTAAGGGATTTACATTCGCTTCTGCATCTGCTTGTGTTAGGTGAAAAGAGTATGTGTTATTTATTAACCCAGAATAGAACTCGTCTATTATAAAATCAAAATCAATTACTACATTTG
>NZ_JBGCCX010000102.1:0-10983 GCF_045105015.1 Psychroserpens sp. | reverse complement strand
GAAACCCATTGAACAATTGCGCCTATTGAAAAGGCGACGACGACCGAAAGCAGTATCCCGAATATAATTTGAGAAGCCTTTGAAGTATTAATATAATTAATGACATCGGTAAAATCTCCTCCATCATGACCAATTTTTATTAAGGCCATAGCTACAGCTGCACCTAATAATTCAAAAACAATTGACACTGTAGTTGAGGTAGGCATACCGATGGTATTGAAAAAGTCTAATAATAAAATATCAGTAATCATTACTGCCATGAAAATAATCATGATTTCATTAAACATAAACTCGCCAGGATTAAAAATACCTTTCCTCGCAACTTCCATCATACCACTAGAAAACACTGCTCCAACTGCAACTCCAAGACTGGCAACAATCATAATAGTTTTGAACGAAATTGCCTTAGATCCAATTGCAGAATTCAAAAAGTTAACTGCATCATTACTAACACCAACTACCAAATCAGCAATAGCTAAAATAGCTAGAGCAATAATCATATATAAATAAATATTATCCATAATTTTTAATTAAAATAAGTTTGCAAATATCTTTAGTCTATTTAAGTGTAACGTTACCTAAATGTTATTTTTTAAAAATGAATATCAAAACCAAGTCTGAATGTTATATTGTGTTCATTACCATCAACAGTTGTATAACTAATATCAGATTGTACTTTTAATTTATGTCCAACAATAAATTTATTCACACCAAGCGTATATTGATTAGTTGGTAAAGCACCTGTTACATCCTCGAAATCTAGGGTTGTAAAACGTGCAGCAACTTCATAATTGCTTTTAAATAAATATCCAGCTTGCAAGTTTAAAGCGTTACCAGTTAATACAATATCTCCAGTTAAGTTACCATCTGAATCTGTAGCCAAAGTTCCATCAGAATTGGTTGCGATTTCATCATCAGCTGTTCTTTTAGCATATTCACCCATGAATGAAAAACCTTTGTATTTAAACATCGCATCAGCAAAAATTGTAGTTTGATCTGTTTCATATAATGAACCGTCAGATGTTATCATATAATCTCCAGCAAAACCTCTCTCTCTAACTGCATCTTGGTTATAATTGTATGTGAAACCAACCATTAACTTTGGTTTTTGTTCACGTTTTAAGTCTGATTGACTGTAATCTCCTTTGGATTTAAAAGTGCCAAATGGTAAAAACTCAAGACGTGCAGTATATTGCAAGCCTCCTTCATTCCCTTCAGAAACATTACGCCCTTCCCCTTGAGAAACAGATAATTTTTCACGCATTAAGAAGTGTTCTCCTAATTTGGTTTTATGACGTAGTTGAATACCTAAATCACGATCAATATTGAATCGACTATTCAAAAGTGAACGATCGATTAATTGCATGTTGGCAGATGACACCACACGTTCAACATTACCAGGAAGCTTAGTTTGTCCTGCCCAAAGCTCCCAGTTTTCAGCAAAATTCCACATGATAACTGCATCAAGAATGTATCTGGGTGTATTTCTATTAAAATCATTAGCACCAGAAATATCTCTATTAGAAAGTCCTAATTCAACTTTATATTTAAGTTTAGTACTATATGCGAAACCATCAAATTTTAAACGAGCACGTCGAACAATAAAATTATGTTCTGGACTTATATATTGATTACCATCATGATCCCATGATGATACTGAACGAACTTGGAATCTTGGCGCAAACTTCACACTAAAGGAACTGTCTTTTGCAACAAAATTTATCATTCCTTTACCAAAAGAAGTGTCGCTAATTTGTTGAGCTTGAGTAGAGAAAACTGTACATAGTAAAAGTACAATTATTAATTTAGATTTCATAAGGATTATTAGTTTTTGTCACTGCAAATAACTAACAATAGTATGAATCTAATGTTTCCTAAATATTAAGTTTTAAGAAAAAAAGGCTGCTTTGGCCAAAAGCAGCCACTTTAGAATTCATGATAATATAGTCGACAAAAACTAATAGATTATATGAAAACCTAAATACGCATTTTAAAATACAAGCAAATATCAATATTAAACCTGATTTTAATATCATCTTAATATTAAGTAATCATTAAAAAATGAGTAAAAAATACACGCCTCAACACCTTGGTTGTCAGTGTTTTGAACTCTTAATGTTAATTTAACGTTATGTAAATATTGCTTAAATGTTAAGTAATTGCTATATTTGATAAGTAATATTAAAACCCATAATAATGAAAAAGCAATTTGTATTAATTTTTGCGTTATTAATTTCGGTGGTTGCTTTTGCTCAACAAGAGCGCGATTTAAAACTTAATAAAGACGCTAATCTAATTGAAGTTATTTACTATCATGACAATGGAGTTGTGAGTCAAACTGGATTCTATACTGTAGATGGAGAACTTCAAGGTGAATGGCTAAGTTTTGATACTGAAGGCAAAAAATTAATTTCAGCGAATTATGATAATGGGAAAAAAGTCGGCAAGTGGTTTTACTGGAATAACACCACTTTAACAGAAGTAGATTATACAAACAACGCTATTACTAGCGTAAACGAATGGAACAACAAATCATCTGTTGCTCTTAGAAATTAAAAAACACTAAATAATAAAAATGGCATCCAAATTGGATGCCATTTTTATTTATAGACTAACTATTTATTCGATTGTCCAATTGGCTCCCCAAGTTGCATAATCTGTAGCAATACCATTTCCAATTCCAGATATAAAATCTGCTTCAGAAAATGTTTCACCAGTATCGTTTTTCATGTTTAAGATGACATCTACAAAAGAAACATCAGTGATATTTAAATCACCATTTAAAACACCTGTTCCTGTTGGATTTGTACTCATTGTTCCTGCATCACCATCTAAATCAAAACCTTCTTCAAAACCTTCAATATAGATATTATTAAATATACCTTGAGTTCCAGCTCTTAGACGAATAGCTTCATTACCTGTTGAAGAACCGTTTCCATAAATTGAAAGGTTATTTATTGTAGGCTTAGACCAAAAAATTGGATTTGAGTTGTTTCCAATATCAGTATTATAACCATCTGCTTCGATGCCTTTATCGTGCTCTGCTCCATGTTTAACATAGGCATTTGTAATTGTACCTCTATAACCTTCTGTCCAATCTATTGAATCATCCTGTGAGTTCACAACAGACACGAAACTAGCGTTTACTGTTCCACCAAAAAATTCAACACCATCATCTTTACCTTCAAATGCTTGAATATACTCTACTAACGTTCCATTTCCAACACCATAAAAAGAGAATCCGTTATTTTCTGATTGACCATCTGCAGCTCCACCAGAATAATCTACTCGCACATATCTTAAAATCCCTGAATCATCAGACATTTCAGTTCCTCCATAAGGTAAACTTGCAATTTCTGAAGTTGCAGTTGCAGCTCCAGTTACTGAGTTGATTGGTGCTCTTCCTAATATAATTAAACCTCCCCAATCTCCAGCAGCTGGTGAAGATGCATCTGAAGTTAGAATAATTGGATTATCAGCTGTTCCGTTTGCAATAATTCTTGCTCCTTGAGAAATTGCGATATAAACATTTGCTCCAGCTGCTAAAGCCTCGATGGTCATACCTGCAGGAATCGTTAATGTTGTTCCTGAAGCCATAATTAATGGTCCGTTAACGACATAACTATTATTGGCATCTAAATCTAAATCAGTGGTAAATGTTCCTGATAAGAAAATCACATCTGGATTGTTGTTATTTCCTCCACCATTATTATTTGTAATACTATTATCATTGATAATAATATCAGCTGTATCATCTGAAGTACAAGCATTAAATAGCATTGTGATTACTGCTAATCCTAATATTAAATTATTTTTCATGTTTCTTGTGTTTGATTAAAGTTCTGATTTTCGTTAATAGTTTATATTTAAAATTTGTATTTAAGTTGTATGGATACATCAATACCTCTTTCGTAATTAGTGACATCCTTACCATTTGGAGATGTTACTAAAACATCTCCTACCGAAGTACCTTCTCTAACAAATTGTACTGTTGGATTTAAAAGATTCCTAGCGGCTAGGTTGATCTGAAATTTTTCTGAAATTTGATTTTGTAAAACAAAATCTAAGTTTGGTAAGCCCTTTTCAATTACATTTCCTAATTGACCTGAGCCTAAAGCATCTATTCTGTCTGAAAAATAAGAGAAAATTAAGTTTGCAGCTGGCTTATAATTTCCAAATGTTGGAGAGTAATTAATATCGGCATTGATAATAAATGGAGAAGCACCTTGCAATTCTTCACTATCATTTCTAAAACTTACACTAAATAAAGATCCTTCAATAGAATCGTATAAATCCTGTTCTGTATGAATATAAGTTGCATTTAATCCAACAGAAAGCTTAGCCTTATCATCATCTTCACCAGTATTCATAATAAGGTTTTTTCTAACCTCAAGTTCTAGTCCATAAGCTTGCGCCTGATCTCCTGTTCTAAAAAAACGTTGTGTCCCAGTGGCATCAAATGCTACGACCTGATTTATTGGATCATTAATTTCTTTGTAAAATGCAGACACAGAGAATAGTTCAGATTTACTCATGAACCACTCATACTTTAAGTCTAAGTTTAAAATTTCAGAATAACCTAAAACGTCTGGATTACCACCTATTCTTTGAGATACACCTTCATAAACAAATGGTGCAACTTCTTTAAATTCAGGAAGAGAAATCGTTTGACTTGCTGAGAAACGTAAGTTTTGATCTTCAGTTAAACTATACTTAATATTTAAATTTGGTAAATACACGACATCTGAAAATGATCGGCTACCAACACCATCATTTCCTTGGTTAATCACATCATAATTAATGTTTTGTGTAAATGATTCTACTCGAATACCAGGAATAAATAACCACTTTTCACCTGCTTTTATTTCAGCATTTAAATACGCTGCATAAATATCTAAATTTCCTGTGTATGTATTTTCATCTAAACCTGGTCTATTCGTATTACCTAGAGTTATATTTCCATCATCTGAAATTGGGATTGGTCTAAATACTTTAATTGAATACAATCCATTTCCATTAGGATTTACCTGTAAATTATCTAAAGTGAAAAAACTATTTAGATGATTTGGATCTCCTGATTGTACTTGAGAGCCATTGATGTCATAGCCATAACGATTGTTATCGAAACTACGCTCTTTTTTTCTACCATTATACCCAATATTAAACTTCAAGTTATCATTAGCAGTATAGGCTAAGTTTAAAGTGCTATTGAGCTCTTCGTCTTCAATATTTTGAAAATATCTTTGATTATCAAAATCTACATTACTATAAAAAATAGGGTTTGTCGTTGGATCATTATCTAAAGCCGCATCATAATTCTCTAAGCTGATACGTTTTCTATCAGGTTCGTGAGCATTTACAACATTGTAACCAATTGCCCAATCTAAATCTAGTTTTTCAAAGTTATGCTTCCCCATTAATTGGTTTACATAAATAAGGTTTTGATTAAACTGAACATTCATTTGGTAAAACCCCTTATCGGTATTTGAGATGGCATCTCTATTACGACCTAAACCATCGATTCCAAAATAACCTACTCTATCAGAAGAACTATTAATAAATAGAGAATTAAATCGGAATGAATTTTCGCTATTCACCTTGAAGTTCAATCCAAGCATTGCTGTTGTTTGTGTTGAATACTCAAACTCTTCTGAATCTTCAAATGATTTTTTCTCAACATTAGTATAATCTGTGGTTACACCTCTTCGGTATTCAAAATTATTGCTGAAAGATCCTGTTCCATAGATACTTAATTTTTCGCCATTTTTAAAATCAAATGAGGTTCCAAAAGAACCACCAAAATTAATAGCAATTGGAGTATAGCCTTCAGCTGGATCAACACCATGAGATAATATCACTGCGAAAGGATTATTATCATATCTATTATAGTAACCAAAATAACTAGTCCCTTCACTTTTTACGAAACTTTTACCAGAAGCATTAGAATTGATAGAAGATCCTATTTCAAAATTAAAGAAGCTCTTTCCTTTAAAATTCTTAGATGAAATATCGACATTACCTGCTGAAAAATCAGCGTAAAATCTAGCCGAATAGGCCTTACTTATTGAGACATTTTCTATAACATCAGATGAAAATAAATCTAAATCAATATTTTTCTTATTAATGTTGTTTGATGGCAACGACAACCCATTTAAAGTTGTGTTTTGATAACGATCACCTAAACCTCTTACATATACATTACTAGAGCCTTCTTGTTTTGAAACACCTGATATTTTTGCAACTGCTCCTGCAGCATCACTCACACCTTTTCTTGATAACTCTTCTGCTCCAATACTTTGCTTGATTTCAACAGCTTTCTTTTGATCTAATAATAAAGCCGCTTCACTTTCTTTTCGTGTTGTAGTCTTAATTACAACCTCATCTAAAGATGCAGCACTCGCTACCATATCTACATTGAGTTTGGTAACTTCACCTGCAACAACTTCAGCAGAAATTTCTTGAGTTTCATAACCTATAAAACTAAATACCAAGACATAGGTTCCAGGTGATAACTCCTCAAAACTATATAACCCATCAAAATCTGATGTTGTTCCAGTAGTTGTTCCTTTAATTAACACATTACCAAAAGCCAAAGGCTCGTCATTATACTCTTTATCAATCATTTTACCAGCAATAGACCCAGTATCTTGGGCAAAACCTAGTGATGTAAAAAACAGTAGCGTTAGTAATACAAATAGTCTCATTAGTTGTTTTAATTTGTTGATGCAAAGAAACTGTCATTATGTAAAGTGAAGGTTAATACTAGGTTAAACCTAAATCATAAAAAAGTTATCTCAATGTTACCAAAGCTGTGTTTTTTTTAGTCAATGGAAACAATAATTTAACATTGATGTCATATCTTGCAGAAGCATAATAATTTACTATGAACTGGGAACAACTTTTATCTCTAAAACGGTTTGGTGACACACACAAAAGATTACGAAAAGAACAAGATGAAACGCGATTGGGCTTTGAAGTAGACTATGACAGGGTTATCTTTTCTTCAGAATTTAGAAGTCTACAAGATAAAACTCAAGTAATTCCATTATCTGATACTGATTTTGTGCACACAAGATTAACTCACAGTCTAGAAGTAAGTGTTGTGGGTAGATCTTTAGGTAGAAAAGTTGGGCAGAAGCTTTTAGAAAAGCATCCGCATTTAAAAGATACTTTAGGTTACAAAGCTAATGATTTCGGAACAATCATTGCAGCAGCTTCGTTAGCACACGACATTGGAAATCCACCGTTTGGACACAGTGGTGAAAAATCAATTGGTGAGTTTTTTAAAACAGGAAATGGAAAGTATTTCAAAGATGAATTAACTGATAAAGAATATCAAGATTTATGTGATTTTGAAGGAAATGCAAATGGTTTTAAAATTTTAACTGAAGGGAGACAAGGAAGAGAAGGTGGATTGCGTTTAAGTTATGCAACACTTGGTGCTTTTATGAAATACCCTAAAGAATCGCTTCCTAAGAAACCTACAACGCATATTGCTGATAAAAAATATGGTTTCTTTCAAACTGAAAAAAAAGCCTTTACAGATGTTGCAAAAGAGCTTGGACTAATTAAAAGAGGAGCTGCTAACGATATTAGTTTTTGCAGACACCCACTTGCTTTCTTAGTTGAAGCTGCTGACGATATATGTTATACTATAATTGATTTTGAAGATGGTATAAATCTTGGGCTGATACAAGAAGAATATGCACTTGAGTATTTAATCAACCTTGTAAGAGATACTATTAATACAAAAAAATACAATTTATTATCTACAACTCAAGACAGAGTGAGTTATTTAAGAGCATTGGCCATTAATACTCTAATCAATGAAGCTGTTGATTTATTTATGTCTAATGAAGAAGACATTCTCAAGGGAACCTATTCTAAAGCTCTGTTAGACCATAGTAGGTTTGAAGCGCAAATAAAAGATATTATAAAATTAAGTATTGAAAATATTTATCAATCTAAAGATGTAATTGATAAAGAGATTGCTGGTTTTAAAGTTATAGACGAACTTTTAAACATATTCACTAGTGCTGTTTCAAATCATTTCAAAGGACAACTATCAAATTTAGATAAATTAGTATTAAAAGTTTTACCCAAACACATAGATGTAAAACAAGATACGTTATATAAAAACTTACTATCTGTTTGCTTTTACATTTCAAAGTTATCTGATAGAAATGCTATACTCACATTCAATAAATTAAAAGGAAATCACTTATAATTTAAAAATGATGTATTATTAATTTGTGCATTTCATCGATTAAATTTGCATTTTAGCCTGATAATTGCATATATTGATAGTCCCAAAACTTAAAACCTACTATCATGAAAAAAAATTTCCAATTCATTGTTGTGATCTTTTTTGTGACTTTAGCCTTTTTAATCATGTTAAATGATGTCACAAATAATAGGAATCATGAGCACCAAAACACAGTAGAACTTTACCAAACTAGCATCCAAACAGATGTTGCTAATTCAGATTTAACTGATGAAGAGTAGTATTTAGAACCTTACAAATACTAGATACATCTATTTTCAGATGTAATTGTAATTCTGCCTTTGTACCATGATCTATAAACACATCAGGTATTCCTAAGACTTGTATTGTAGTTTTATAGTTATGTCTGGAGGCAAACTCGAGAACAGCACTTCCTAATCCTCCGTTTATGGTGCCATCTTCTAGTGTAATTATGTTTGAATATGCTTTACATATTTGATGTAATAAACTTTCATCTATAGGTTTAACAAACCTCATATCATAATGTGCTATTGTGTCACTATTATCAGTGATTTGAATGGCTTCAGTAACATTATGAGATATCGTTCCTACAGTTAAAACCGCCAAGTCACTTCCTGTTTTTAACTGTTCAGCTTTACCAATTTTAATTTTTGAAAAGGGCTGTTTCCAATCTAAAATATTGCCTTGTCCTCTGGGATACCTAATCGCAATTGGAAGCTCTGATCCTAACTGAGCAGTATACATGATGTTTCGTAATTCAATTTCATTTCTTGGAGCACATATAATTAAATTTGGAATGCATCTTAAATATGCCAAATCAAAAACACCGTGATGAGTAGCACCATCTTGTCCAACTAATCCTGCACGATCTAAGCAAAAAATAACTGGTAGCTTTTGTAAGGCTACATCATGAATCACTTGATCATAAGCGCGTTGCAAAAACGTGGAGTAAATATTACAAAACGGAATTAAACCCTGTGTTGCCATACCAGCAGCCAAAGTAACTGCGTGTTGTTCGGCAATGCCAACATCAAAAGCACGTTCTGGAATTTGTTCCATCATAAACTTTAAAGAGCTACCCGTAGGCATTGCAGGTGTAATACCTACAATGTTTTTATTTTTTTGAGCTAGCTCAACAATGGTATGTCCGAAAACATCTTGAAATTTAGGTGGTTGTTCAACCGTGTCTTTTGGTAATATATCTCCTGTCTCAGCATTAAATTTTCCTGGAGCATGATATTTGACCTGATCGTCTTCTGCTTGTTTTAATCCTTTCCCTTTGGTGGTTATCACATGCAAAAACTTCGGTCCTTTTATAGACTTTAAACGTTCTAATTCTGAAATAAGTATTGGTAAATCGTGACCATCTATCGGACCAGAATATTCGAAATTTAAAGCTTCAAAAATATTATCTTGTTTTTCTTTTCCTTTTTTTACGTTGGTTAAATATTGCTTTAAAGCACCAACACTTGGATCTATTCCGATGGCATTATCATTTAAAACCACAAGTAAGTTGGCCTCAGTAACTCCAGCATGATTTAAACCTTCAAACGCCATTCCACTCGCAATAGAAGCATCTCCAATAACTGCAATATGATGTTTATCTTCTCCTTTAATATGTGATGCAATGGCCATACCTAAAGCTGCAGAAATAGATGTTGAAGAATGTCCGACACCAAACGTATCATATTCACTTTCAGAACGTTTTGGAAAACCACTTATTCCTTCAAACTGTCTATTGGTATGAAAAACATCTTTTCTACCTGTTAGTATTTTATGACCATAAGCTTGATGACCAACATCCCAAACTAATAAATCTTTTGGTGTATTGAAGACGTAATGTAAAGCTAATGTCAATTCAACAACACCTAAGCTTGCACCTAAATGACCTTCTTTAGTTGCAACAATATTGATAATAAACTCACGCAACTCTTTTGCAAGTTGAGGCAGTTCTTCTGAATTTAATTCTCTTAAATCTGAAGGAAAGTTAATGTGGTCTAATAATTTTTTCATTCCCTTACAAATGTACCATTTGAAATTGTATTTTTGGTTAAGAAATTAAAGCTTAAATGGAAAACCCTTTTGACGACACATACTTTATGAAAAAAGCCTTGCAAGAGGCCGAAGATGCTTATGCAAAAGGGGAAATTCCTGTTGGTGCTGTCGTAGTAATTAAGGATCGTATTATTGCTAGAGCACACAATCTAACCGAATTATTAAACGATGTTACTGCACATGCTGAAATGCAAGCTATTACTGCTGCTGCTAATTTTTTAGGAGGAAAGTATTTAACTAATTGTACACTTTACGTGACCTTAGAACCTTGCCAGATGTGTGCTGGTGCATTGTATTGGAGTCAGGTTTCAAAAATTGTTTATGGCGCAAGTGATGAACAACGTGGATTTAAAACGTTGGGATCAAAATTACATCCTAAAACAGAAGTGGTTAGTGGTGTTCTCGCTGAAGACGCTTCAGAATTAATGAAACGTTTCTTTATTGAAAAACGGAACTTGAATTAAGTTACAATTTGCGTTAGCGATTGAACGGTTTGTTTGAGCTCTTTGCAGAAAGCGAGTAGTGAAAGCGCGACCCTTTAGGTAACGCACAAAAAAAACGCCTAACTTTCGTTAGACGTTGAAACTGTATAAAGTATATTCTTAGAGAACTTGCACGTTAGCGGCAACCATCCCTTTTCTTCCTTCTTCTTCGTTGTACTCTACATTATCGCCTTCGCGTAA
>NZ_JBGCCX010000101.1:0-7276 GCF_045105015.1 Psychroserpens sp. | reverse complement strand
ATCTCTCCATGATTTAAATGCTTTAGTAGCAGCATCCATTACTCTTTCATAATCTTCTCTAGTGGTAGCTTTTACTTTTCCAATTAACTGTCCGTCAACTGGAGAATATGATTCAATAAGTTCTCCATTTGAAAAGTTATTTGAACCTGTTGATGTTCCGTCATTTACATCATGAACACCTAATTGTTTTAAAGCCTCTTTTATTCCGAAATCGGTAGCTATTGCTTCCATATATGCTAATGTTTTATGAATTATTAAATTTTGACGCGAAGTTACTAATAAAAAGTCATTTTCCCTTGAAGAGCTTTGCTTAAAAATGTAACTTTAAAGCACTTATATGTTTTCTGTTTTACAACGATTTTTGAGTAAAATTGAAAATACATTTAATACAAAAAAACGAATTCTAATAAACCAACAACGAATTCTATTTTATCTGTGACATATAACATAAAACAAATATTTAAGCGCTCGCTATACTTTACTTTTATAGTATTCAGTAATCTAATTGATTGTTTGAATTTCATGTATTAACCATAAAAAAACAAGACTTAAACCATGAGACTAAATTCATTTTCAATATTCATATTATGTGTTGCGCTTGTGTTTTCTTGCAAGAAAAAAGACAGCATTACTAAAGATACAGACAACCTATTTAAATTTAGAGACTACATTAGCTATACGACTTCTGGATTACAATCGGTTACAAAACCAATCACTATAAATTTAGTGAATGATGTTTCTGATTGGGAGATGGGACAAGAAATCACCAAAGATCTTATTAAAATTTCTCCACATGTAGATGGTACATTAAAAATTACAAATGCTCATACTCTAGAATTTACTCCAGATGAAAATTTAGAATCGAGCACTGAATATACAGTTCTAGTTAAGCTTAACAAGATCTATAGTAATATGCCAAAGGATTATGAAGATTATGTGTTCCAATTTAAAACCATTACACCTAGTTTTAGTATTAATACAAATGATTTACAGTCGTATTCAAAACAGTGGCAATACCTTGAAGGCGTTGTAAAATCTGCCGATATCATTTCTTTTAAAGATGCCCAAGCTTTGGTTACAGCATCTCAAAACGGAAAACCTTTAAACATCCATTTCAACAAACTCATAGATCAATCAACCTATTTTGAATTTAAAATTGACAGTATTAATCGCTTAGTTGAAGATTCAGAAATAATAATAAAATGGGATGGGTCTTCGATAAAAGCAGAAAATAAAGGCCAAAATAAATTTGCAATTCCTGGTAGAAACAATTTTACAATTGTAAATGTTGAATCTATTAAAAGCCCAGAACAATACCTTTCAATCAACTTTTCAGACCCCTTAAAAAAAGAACAAAATTTTGACGGACTTGTGACTATTGAAAATGCAAAAACCCCAAAATTTAGTGTTGATGGTAATGTGCTTAAAGTATATCCTGAAAGTAAACTTGTTGGAGAAATTCAAGTAGATGTATTTCAAGGAATTTCTAACACTGAAGGTTATAAATTGAAAAAACCGTTTTCTGAAGTCATTTCCTTTGAAGAACTAAAACCTATGGTTCGCTCAATTAGTAACGGAACCATTTTACCGAATTCAAATGACCTTAAGTTTAATTTTGAAGCAGTAAATCTTAGTGCTGTTGATGTTAGAGTGATTAAAATTTTTGAAGATAACGTGTTGCGATTTCTTCAAGACAACCCTATGAATAGTAATAATCAAAATGAAATAAAACGCGTAGGTCGTCGCATTGCTAAGAAAACTATTCAATTACAAACTGCAACTGAAAATTCAGGAAAATGGAAAGCCTACAGTATTGATTTATCTAAATTTTTTAAAGCGGATCCAGGTGCTATTTATCGAATTGAGCTAAGCTATGATAGAAATTACTCTTTGTTCGATTGTGAAGCGAATCAGAATAGCGACATAGAAGAAGACGAATATGACGATTACTATTATGAAGAAGACTATTATAACGATGGTTATTCTGCTGAAACAAATACTGAAGATGAGGATTTAAGAGAAGAGGAATATTGGGATAACCGTACCTACAGGTATCGAAACTATACCTACAACTGGAGACAGCGTGATAATCCTTGCCATGATGCATATTATAATGAAAACAAAATCGTGTCGCAAAATCTAATAGCATCTAACTTAGGTGTTATTACAAAACAAAGCGTGAACAACACCTACTACTTTGCAGTAACCAATATTTTAAATACAAACCCTGAAGCTAGTGCAACTATTAAATTATTCAATTTTCAGCAACAAGAAATCGCTTCAACATCAACAAACACAGAAGGTCTAGCAACTATTGACGCTAATAAATATGCAAGTTTTGCAATTGTTTCAAAAGGAAATAACACCAGCTATTTAAGACTTACAGATGGTAACACGTTATCCTTAAGTAAATTTGATGTTTCAGGAAACAAATTGCAACGTGGACTTAAAGGCTATATTTATGGTGAGCGTGGTGTTTGGCGACCTGGAGATTCGCTCTTCTTAACTTTTATTTTGAATGATAAAGCAAATCAACTTCCAAAAAGTCATCCTGTAAAAATGGAAATCACAGATCCAAATGGAAAACTAGTGTATAAAAAAGTAACTTCAGAGAACCTTAATAACTTTTACAAATTTATAGTACCAACAGCTCCAGAATACAAGACGGGGAACTACAATGCAAAAGTATCTGTTGGTGGTGCTCAATTTTATAAATCTTTAAAAGTTGAGACTGTAAAGCCTAACCGACTTAAAATAAAAATAGATTTTGATGAACAAATACTTTCAGGAACAGAACCACTTAAAGGAACTTTAGATGTAAAGTGGCTACATGGTGCACCAGCAAAAAGCATAAAAGCTGAAGTAAAAGCAAAATTTAGTGCATCTTATGCAAGTTTTAAAGGCTATAAAGATTATGTATTTAGGGATCCAACTCGTCAATTCAATTCGGAAGAACTCAATGTATTTGAAGGCAATCTTGATAAAAATGGAACCACAACAATTAACACCAAATTGGATATTGGCAAAAATGCACCTGGACTTTTAAATGCACAATTTTTAGTTAGAGCGTTTGAAAATGGTGGTGATTTTTCTTTGGACGCATTTACTAAAACTTACTCGCCTTACGAATCTTATGTTGGTTTGCGTTCACCTAAAGGCAACTATTACGGTTCTTATTTTACAGATACTAATCAAACGTTTGACTTAGCAGTTGTAGATAAAAATGGTAAGCCTGTAAAACGCGATAACCTTGAAATAAAAGTTTATAAAGTTGAATGGCGTTGGTGGTGGAATTCTTCTTATGACAATTTATCGAACTATATATCAAGTAGTTACCACAGGCCTATTCTTGAACAAAAAGCGTCTACAGGAGCAAACGGGAAAACAGCTTTTACAATTAAAATTCCTGAAAACGAAAGAGGCCGTTACCTTATAAGAGTTTATGATCCTATTAGTGGTCACGCAACAGGACGAACAGCTTATTTTTATAAAAACTGGTCTGGGTTCTCATCTGGAAATGATAAAGAAGCAGCAAAAATGTTAGTCTTTGCTTCAGATAAAAACAAATATAATGTTGGTGAAACAGCAACCATAAAATTTCCATCAGGAACTGAAGGACGAGCACTAGTGAGTCTTGAAAATGGTTCAGATGTTATTGAACATAAATGGGTAAAAACAACTAAAGGTGAAACCGAAGTTACAATTCCTATTACCTCTGAAATGGCTCCAAATATATTTGTCAATATATCATTATTGCAGCCTCATGCGATTACCAGCAATGATTTGCCAATACGCTTATATGGTGTGATTCCAATTTTAGTTGAAGACCCTAAAACAATACTCGAACCAGACTTAAGAATGGCTAGCGTTTTAAGGCCAGAACAAGAAT
Organism: Psychroserpens sp.; assembly: GCF_045105015.1. Classification (GTDB taxonomy): domain Bacteria; phylum Bacteroidota; class Bacteroidia; order Flavobacteriales; family Flavobacteriaceae; genus Psychroserpens. The sequence continues at coordinate 3,387 of NZ_JBGCCX010000101.1, read as the reverse complement.
TTGAAGTGTTTATTACTGAAAAAAACAGCAAACCAATGACTTATACTATTGCTATGGTCGAAGAAGGTTTATTGGACTTAACACGATTTAAAACACCAAATGCTTGGAATTCATTTTACTCACGTGAAGCTTTAGGTGTAAAAACTTGGGATATTTTTGATGATGTAATTGGTGCTTATTCTGGAAGTATCGATCAGGTATTTGCTATTGGTGGTGATGGAAGCGCTTCAAAAGGAAAAAACAAAAAAGCAAATCGCTTCAAACCAGTTGTCACTTATTTAGGTCCTTTTGAACTCGAAGCTGGAGGAAGAAAATCACATACAATCAAACTTCCAAATTATATTGGTGCTATTCGTACAATGGTTATCGCTGGAAATAACAATATGGAAGCTTATGGAAGTACAGACAAATCTGTAGAAGTTAAAAAACCATTAATGGTGTTGGCTACTCTACCGCGAAAGCTAAGTCCTGGTGAAAAAGTCACACTTCCAGTTACTGTTTTTGCAATGGAGAAAAATATTAAAAACGTAAATATTAGTCTAAAACTTAGTGATGGAATATCGGTTGTTGGAAATGATTCAAAGCAATTATCATTTTCAAAACCCGACGAAAAAATGGCTTATTTTGAATTAGATGTAAGCAAAGCTAAAGGTATTAATACTGTTGAAGTAATCGCTTCTGGACATGGTGAGAGATCTACTTATAAAGTAGAATTAGATGTTGTGAACCCTAATCCGATAACCTCGAAATATGAAAATGCTGAATTAGAAGCTAATTCAAATAAGACTTTAGAATTTTCAACTTTTGGAGTTCTTGGAAGTAATACTGCTACTATTGAGTTTTCGACATTACCTCCAATGGATTTCTCTAAACGATTACAATATTTAATTCAATATCCTCATGGTTGTGTAGAACAAACAACTTCTGGAGTATTTCCTCAGTTATACTTAACAGATATATTCGATTTAAAATATGAGAAAAAACAAAAAATTCAATCTAATATTGAAAGTGGTATCAAACGACTAGGGAGTTTCCAAAGACCAGATGGTGGTTTAAGCTATTGGATAGGTGAAAATTCAGCTAATGATTGGGGAACAAGTTATGCTGGACATTTTATGATCGAAGCTGAAAAGAAAGGATTTGTATTACCACTATCATTTAAAAGTAACTGGTTGCGATATCAAAAACAAGCTTCTCAAAATTGGAGACCTAGCTATAGATATTATCATTCAGATCTGGCTCAAGCATACAGATTGTACACTTTAGCATTAGCTGGAAGTCCAGATTTAGCATCCATGAATAGATTACGAGAATTTGAAGAGATTTCAAATGAAGCTAAATGGCGCTTAGCAGCTGCTTATGCTCTAGCAGGACAAAAAGAGGCAAGTGAACAACTATCAAGAAGAGCAAATATCAATTTTGAGCCTGTAAAACATAATTATTATACCTATGGTTCGGTAAATAGAAATAGAGCAATGGCATTAGAAACCATGATTATTACTAAAAACCCAAAAGCAAGAGAACTCTCTAAATCTATTGCAAAAGACTTATCTAGTGATTATTGGATGAGCACTCAAACCACTGCTTATAGTTTGTTAGCGATGGCAAAATTGGTAGAAGCAAATGGAGGAAAAAACATGAAACTCACTTATAATATTAATGGAAAAACTGAAACAATAAACACAAAAAGTAGTATCGCTCAGCGTGAACTTTCAATTGTTGACGGTTCAAATACCTTAACCCTAGAAAATATAGAAAGTAACATAGTTTATGCGAGAATTCTAAATTCAGGAAAACTTCCGTTAGGGAAAGAATTAACTGAACAACGAGGATTAAGTGTCTCTGTTATGTATCAAGATTTAAAAGGTAATTTGATTGATGTTTCTAAGCTTCAGCAAGGTCAGGATATTGTTGCAAAAATTAGTGTTAGTAACATAGACGATAATCGTTTGAACGATATTGCCTTAACTCAAATATTTCCGTCAGGATGGGAAATTGTTAATACGCGTTTTACTGCTTTTGGTGATACAACAACTAGTTCTGCTAGATATACTGATATAAGAGATGATCGTGTTAATTTCTATTTTGACTTAGAACGAAATGGAAGCAGTTATGATACGAAAGTGTTTACTGTTATGCTGAATGCTGCATATTTAGGAAGATATTATTTACCTGGTACACAAGCTGAAGCCATGTATGATAATGACTTCTTTGTCAGAACTAAAGGACGTTGGATTGAAGTTGAAAAATAAAAGTTGGATTTATGAACTATCTACCAGATGACTTAATCTATGGCTTTGGATTATTATTTAGAATACTATTCTACAGTTTGCTTATCAGCTTGATGTTTTTTGATCAGGTAAGAGCACTAAAATCTAGATATAATAAATACATAAACATTTTAATTGTAATTTTTGCTGTATGTTATATTGGTTCAATAATCCCAATGTTTTTTGATGATAAAAATTATGGCGGTTCTCCTGAATTTTTTGTAACTCTTTGGAGTGTATTCTTTGCTTATCTACTAATATTTAATAATAGATATATCGCTAAAAACACATTTCGAAAAACCTTATCGTCTATAATCGTTTATGGCTTTATCATCCTTATATTTTTTTGTAATGGATTGCTAAATTATCATTCCTATCATGGCACTTGGCATGGTGATTTTAATCATGAAATCACTCATGGCTTTTTATCCTTTTTGTTACCGATAAGTGCTTATTTATTTTCTGTAATAAAACCTAATGGTGCAAATTTTGGTTGGTTTTTGATATTAGCTACCATTCTTCAGTTTATATTTGGAATAAGTCAATCTTACGGCGTTGATGGTTACATAAGTGATGACACTGAATTTTCGATCTTATTTATTTTAAATACTATTCTATTTCTAATCGCTGGAATATCTAATATAATCAAGAAAACAATAATTTAAATGAATCCTAACTCATCATATTACGCTGTCATTTTTACATCAAGACATTCTGAAAACACTGAAGGTTACGATGATATGGCCAATAAAATGGAAACCTTAGCAAAAACACAAATTGGTTTTTTAGGCATTGAAAGTGCTAGAAATTCTATTGGAATCACTATTAGTTATTGGGAAAGTTTGGACGCTATTAAAAACTGGAAACAACAAACCGATCACTTAGTTGCACAACAAAAAGGTAAACAAGATTGGTACAATTGGTATAAAGTTAGGATTTGTAAAATAGAACGAGAGTATGAATTTTTTAAAGACTGATTTATCTTTTCAGGGTGAAATGGGCTTTAAATTCTTTTTGTTCTAATGTATTTGGTTCTAAGTACTCTACAACAAACCAGTAGTCACTTGTTGGCATCGGGTTTCCATTATAGTTACCGTTCCAGCCTTCTCCTGTTGGA
>NZ_JBGCCX010000100.1:0-3455 GCF_045105015.1 Psychroserpens sp. | reverse complement strand
TTGCTGTTCCTGGTGTGATGGGTGAGTTTGAAATGCTTAACAATCACGCACCAATTGTATCTCTTTTAAAAGAAGGCAATGTTAAAATTAATGGCAACATTACTTTAGATGAAGAGGTTGAAGCTAAATTCAACAAAACTGATAAAGGGTTTTGGTTACCAATTACTTCTGGAACTATAGAAATGAAAGATAATAAAGTAATCGTTCTCGCAGATTAAGTTTACTTTATTTAAAAATATTAAAAACGCCAAACTGATGTTTGGCGTTTTTTTAATTTATATCGTCTTCTATATATTCTAAAATATCTGCTGGTTGACAATCCAATGCATTGCAAATAGCTTCCAAGGTTGAAAACCGAATCGCTTTAGCTTTTCCAGATTTAAGTATAGAAAGATTAGCTGTAGTGATATGAATGATCTCAGCTAGTTCTTTACTTTTCATTTTACGCTTGGCAAGCATCACGTCAAGATTAACTACTATTGGCATAATTATATCGTTAGTTCGTTATCCTCTTCGACCTCTTTTCCACGTTTAAATATTTCTGCCAAAATATAAAATGCTAAGCCAGCAGGAATCAAAAATGTGAATTCTGATTTTAGTTCATTAAAAAAGTTAAATGTAGATTCTCCAATAGCAGCAAGAAGAAACCTCAAAATCAAAACGCTAACGGTGTATTGAATAAAAATATTTCCGATTTTTTTAAAATATTTAATGTTATTATCACTGAAATAATCTCCATTTTCAATTTCTTTTAAAATAGACAAGAAATATGAAAAACCATAAATAAGATACCCTCTCCAAAAAAAGAGTCCAGCACTAATGGCATAATAACTCCATTGAATAGCATTCTTAGATGTAAACCAAGATTCATTTTTATCTGCTGTTTTTGCCCAGTTTTGAAATTCTTTAAATTGATTAAAGTCAAACTCTCGCATATCATTCAATAATACAGAAACAGAAGTAAGTAAAACTCCCCAAGTTATTAAAGTTAATATGTTCGTATTGTCTTTCATAATTAAATAGTTAATTCGTTTTCAGATTGAATTTCATTAGCTCTATTAAATAAAGTTGCTACAATAAAAATAACACCAGCCATAAATATGTATGCTGAGGTATCAATGTCTATTTGTGTGAAAAACACTTTAAACCTCAACCAAGTCATATATGAATTCGCTAAAATTCCAATCAAACCAACACTCAGAGATATATAACTAATTTTAAATACTAAACTCACAATTGAAGAATTGAATGGCTTATCAAAATTTATAATTTTAAAAATTATTATAAGAAGATAAAACACATATGCTTTTAAACTGGTAATAATTACAAGAAGTAATACTAGCAATGAAAAATGAATGGTATTAAATTCAAAAAGACTTGAAAGATCTATACCCATATAAAGGTTCTCTGTTGCATTGGAGTTTCCAAAAAGACTTAATATAGAAACTAAAGCTATTGCTCCTGCTTTTATACAATATCCAAGAAATACAATCCAAGAGATTATATTCATTACATAAAAAATTCGTTCTGTTTGCATTTTATTATTGTTTAACAATAACAAATATATATAAATTATCGATAAACAATAATTATTGTACTGTTTCTTTTTTAAAAAAAACTTTTTTAGGCTAAAAATAATCCTAACTTTGACCAAAATTTTCAACAAAAATGAGACCTAATATCTATTTTCTATTTTTTGTTTGTGCTATTCTGTTTAATACAAACAGTAGAGCTCAAGATTTACCTACACAAAACTTAGATTCAATATCTATAACATCTGCAAGAATTGACATTCCTTTTAAAGAAAACTCTAGGACAATTACCGTTATTACAGCTACTGACATTAAAAATAGTGCCGCTGTAAATATTGCTGACTTGCTTCAACAATTCGCTGGTGTAGACATTAGAAGACGAGGAACTGGTGGTAGCCAAGCCGACTTATATATTAGAGGCGGTGGCTTTGATCAAACTTTACTACTAATTGATGGTATAAAAATGGATGATGCTCAAACAGGTCATCACACAATGAATGCAGCATTACCATTGGAAGTCATTAAACGTATTGAAATTATTAAAGGTCCTGCAGCTCGAATTTTCGGTCAGAATGCCTTTACTGGTGCTATTAATATTGTAACTAAAAGTAAACTACAAAATACGGTCTCTGCTAATGTTGAAACTGGATCTTTTGGACAATTTAATGGCTCAGTGACTATTGGTAGTGAACTAGAAAACTCATCTCATATTGTTCATGCAGGAAAAGTAACTTCTGAAGGATATCGCATTAATTCAGATTATGATAATTCTAATTACTTTGTTAAAAGTGTCTTCAATAAAAACAACCAACCTATAGAAATGCTTGCAACATTTTTTGATCGCAAGTTTGGTGCTCAAAATTTTTATACAACCAATGCAACATTTTTTGAGTATGAAGAAACTCAAAATAGCTTACTTGCCTTTACTACTAAATTTAAGTCTTCAAAACTAAAAATTCAACCACGTGTATATTGGAAGCGAAATCAAGATATGTTTTTATTGAGACGTGATGAACCTAGTTTTTTTAGAAACTTCCATATAACTCATAAAGTTGGTGCAGAAGCTAATGCTTCATACACATCAAAAATTGGAATTACAGGATTTGGTGTAGACCTTTCCAAAGTTTTTATTAATAGTAATAATCTTGGAAAACGAAACCGTTTTATGGCAAATGTATTTATCGAGCATCAATTTAAATTTGCTGATGATAAGTTAGATATAACTCCCGGAGTTGCTCTAACATACTTCTCTGATTTTAAATTTCACGCTTTTCCAGGGATAGATATCGGTTATGAAATTACTAAAAACATAAGAGCATATGGAAACATTGGCTATACTTATCGTATACCAACATATACAGATTTGTATTACAGTGATCCTGCTACAGAAGGAAATGAAAACTTAGAACCTGAAGAAGCCTTTGCTCAAGAACTTGGAATCAAATATGCTTCATCTAAATTTTCAGCCTCTATAGCTATCTTCAATAGAGATGCTGAAAATTTAATCGATTATATAAGACCGAACATTAACAATGGAATATTTACAGCAACAAACATTACAGAAGTTAATACTAAAGGTATAGAGTTTGACGCTTCATATAATTTCAAACTAAACAATTTCACCCAAACTTTGGCATTTGGATATGCTTACTTAGATGATAATATACTTGATCAAAATGAAGAATTATCAAGATATTCACTAAACACCTTAAGACATCAATATACAACAAGGTTTAGCTCACAACTCTTTAAAAATGTACGACAAAACATTATTTATAAATATGCTGAGCGAACAACCGGACAAACTTATAATGTTTGGGATACTTCACTTTTGGTAAAAGTTAAATCGATGGAGTTTAGCGTAACAGCCAGCAACATCTTTAATGCTGATTATATTGAAACTGGATTTGTACCAATGCCACC
>NZ_JBGCCX010000099.1:0-14408 GCF_045105015.1 Psychroserpens sp. | reverse complement strand
GTCTTACTTTTTTGGTCTTCTTGTCCATAATCTGTTTGGCTACTTGTAAACCAGCCAACACGTTCGTCAAAGTAACGGCGTTTCATAGGGTTTTCTGGTAGTAAAATCATAGAGTTATTGATTTCAATAGAAATACTTCCAGTGCTAAAATTAGATGGAGGAGAACCAGCAGCATAAGTTTTTACATGTCTAGCTTCTATGTTTTTAGGATAACTCTTTACGCTTTCAATAAACGACTTGTCACTTTCTAATCTTGAAACTTTATAAGGTCTTCTTCTGAAATTAGGCAACCCAAGAGATTTAACATCTTTTGAAAATAATGGTGTAACATCAACTACAGTACTTGTAGAATCTTTACCAAATGCTTTTATTGGGAAAGTAAATAATACAGGTTCAAAATTTGAGTTTTCAACGGCTTCATTAACAGGAAGAGAATCAGCAGCAAAAACGTTATAAGAAACTACACGCAAAATCACTTTTTTTCCTTTTTTCTGCCAACGCAATACTTGTTCGTTTTGTTTTCCGCCGCCAAAGCCTAAGCCACTAGCAGTTTTAGAAATTCGAGTTACCATTAACATTTCACGATCAAATAATGAATCTGGAATTTCATAAAAGAATTTTTCGTCTAAAGTATGCACAGTAAACAGACCTTCATCACTTTTAGCGTCTTTAGTTATGACTTTGCTAAAAGGTTTGATGTCATTTTTGCCAGGCTTTTTTACTGGTTTTTTAGCAGCTGTAGCAGCTCCTTTTTTTGATTTACTTGCTTCCTTAGTAGAGGAACATGATGCTATAAAAAATAGCGAAACTACAATGAGTAGTTTGTAGGAGAGATTTTTCAAAATGGTTGAATTTTAAATTAATACGTGAAAATAAGAAATACTCAACGAGTATAACAGTCAATAGTGCGATTTAATGTTTTTTTAACGAAAAAAAGCCACTGTGATAGTGGCTTTATTTATGTTTTGTTATTTAATCTATTCAAGTGAATTTATATAATCCACTAAAAGCGATACACCTTCATCATGGAGTACAGTAGTACCAATGAGTGGCATTCCATAGTCTGGAATTGTATTTTGTATTCTAGCTAAAATGCTATTACGTCTTTCAGAAATAAATGATTCACCATAATCTGTTTCATAAGCCAATCTCAAATCTGATTGTATTTCACAAAAGCCACCTTCAATATGGCAATGTGCACAATTAATATCCATGTAAGCTCTAGCTTGTCTTTCTAAGCCAACACTTGAATCTTCCCAATTTGGTAGTACACTTACTGTACTTGGGTCTGTTAATCCGTCAAGCATGTCGTTATCAATTAGAGTTTGTAATTGATTAACACCATTGATGTCGAAGTTCATCGTTCTTAATTTTGGGCCGATTATAGCTCCTTCAGAATTATTACTATGACAAGTAAAACAGTCAGCGCTTGCAGGTATTTCGTAATCTACATTTTGTGAAGCACCATTAGCGTCAATCCAGGTCACTGGAACAACACCACCATCTGTATCTAATGTTGCATCTGTTTGAGAGGCATTCCATCTATAGTTTCCTGATTCCCATGAACCATTTATTTTAATAATAATTCTTGTTTCAATAATATTTTTACCTTGACTTAAGTCAGTCTCATTATTGTTGTAATAAAATGTTTTTGCAATTACAGAATTGTCAGGAAATAAAGGAAATCCATCACCATTGTAAGTCATTTTCTCACCTGCTGGTAATGCTATTAAACGTTGTTTAGTTGCATAATCTGTAAATAATCTTGTATTTAAATCATAAACAAAAGTAAACGGAGAAGGTTGTAAGTCTCCAAGGTTACCAGAGAATAAATTTAATTCAGAAAGTAGTGGTCTAAATTCTGGCACTACAGGTAATGTACCTGTTGTAAAACTATAAATATCAGAATACATGCTCAAATTATCTGTACTACATACCACTTGTACGTAGACATCATATGTCGTTTCTGGTGACAAGTTTATGATTTCTCTAGAAGTACTAGTTTCGATTAGTGTTGTACCTGACCCTATAGCGAATCCTGAAACTCCGTATTCAATAAAGTAAGAGCCAGCATTATTAGAATCATTCCATGTTAAGGTTGCACTTGTTGCTGTGATATTATCGACTTGAATGTTTGTTGCTTTGGCGCATGCGTCTACTGTGTCGTCACTGTCATCGCTACTACAGGCGAAAGTTAGGCATGCAAATAACAATAGGAAACTTAGCTTTTTCATAATTTGGGTGTGTTTTTCTTATTTATAGCTGAGTGCTAATGTAGTAAAAATTCTTCTTTTACTGAGGATTAATTCGTTATGAGGCTTATTTCATCTTTAAATACCAATTTAAAATTAAAAATAGATGAAGATTTTTAATCTTCATAACTGTATTTTTTATAAGACTCTAATTTATAATATAATCGTCTACTAAAGTTTTTATAACCAAAATTAGCGGCTTCGTTTTTATTTAATTCTACGAGGAGTTTTGAGAAAAACGGCGAGTCAGTTTTTAGTTTTAAGATGTAAGCTTTAAATATAGGGTGGACAATTACTTTTTTGATTTCAGATTCTGAATAGTAGCTGTTTTCATAATAAATGATAATCTCGAAAGGCTCTGGTTCAATACTAGAATTGTCAATATTTTCATTCGATTCAATCTTTATTGGAGTAATTTGTATTAACTCATCAAAATTTGCTAAATCATCATTCAAATCGAATGTTGATTTTTTGTTTGACTTATTGAAGTACAAAAGATCTTTAGTCAGTTGTCCATCTTTAAAAGCAGCTTTAAGTTTAGGTTTTCCATTCTTGTAAAAATGAGTGTAATCTCCTTGCGCAGAAGCTTCACATTCATAATAAAAATCAAAATTTTCTTGTTTTGTTAAAGCTTCCGGAAGGTATCCACTTGGCACACCTGGTGTACCATTAGCTTCATTATAATCATCTACCGATTCAATGACTGTTTCTTCGATTTCGTAAATTTTATCATAGCAATCTTTAGCTAAAAATGTGATATCGTGCTTGACTTTTCCATTCGGATAATAAAATTTCCAATTTCCGTCTTCAGTATTGTATTCACCGTAGGATACTTCAGAATAAAGCTCACCATTATCATGATAATTTTTCCATGCGACCTTATCATTTTCTAGGCGCATCGTACGATATGGAAGGTATTCATTCTTGTATAATTTTTTTAATGTCCAAGACACTAATTTTCCGTGTTCATAAAGACCTCTGCCTTTATAATATTCTTCTTTAGAAGCTTCAGACCGTTTCATTTCAAAGGTCATTTCGCCATCTAAGATTTCATTGTCATACGTTCTGGATACAATTGTGTTGTCATATCCAACAGTGGTCCAAACACCATGTTTTTTGTTATTAAGAAAGCTTCCGGAATTAATAAGTTTGCCTTCAGAATTGTACATTTTAGCCTCACCTTGAAGTATGCCATTTTCAAAATGACCTGAATATCTCAAGTCTCCATTACTATAATATTCTAAATAATCTCCATTTTTTTCACCTTCACTAAAGGTTTGAATTGTTTTCTGTTTGCCGTTATCATAAAATTCTTGATAAAGACCATCCATAGCTCCGTTTTTAAATGCTATTCGACCTCTGAGTTCTCCATTGGAATAAAACTCTTTGTATTCGCCTTGTAATTGCCCGTTTTGAAAGGATTGAACTCGTCTCATTTGTCCGTCTTCAAAAAACTCAGTTGCTGTGCCATGAAATTTTCCATTCTTGAAATTGGTTTTACTTTCAATTTTTCCAGATTTATAAAAATGTTTTACTTCGCCATCAAAAATGGTTGTGTCTTGAGCTATAGAAGCACCTTCCATTTGTAAAATACCATTAATGTAGTAATCTTTAATAATGTGTTTTCCATTTACTTTTTTTGGTTTAGGTCTGAAAAATTCTGCATGAAATTTTGAAGTTTCATTCCATTCTTTATCATACCAGATTGTATCATTTTGAGCTGAAACGGAATATTGAATTAAACAAAAGACTACTGAAAGTAATAAGATTAAAGATTTACGCATATGTAAAATCATTGAAAAGTTTAAGTTTTAAATATATGTATTTTGAACAAAAAAGGAACTACATTCCTGTAATTCCTTTTGATATTAATATCTAAGTTTTTTTGATTTTTATGAAACCATTTCTACGAAAAGACCATCATCACTTTTAGTAACTTTGGCTACTTTTTTACTCGTTAATCCTTTAATAGTTTTGTCCCATTTTTTATTACTTAATCCAGATTGTGCTTTCAAGTCATTAAGAACCACTGGTGAATTCGTTTTGAGTATTTCAAAAACTGACTTTTCTTCTTCAGTCATTTCAATTTGCTTCTTTTCCGGTCGCATTTGAGGGAAGAATAATACTTCTTGAATGGATTGGTTATTTGTAAGGAACATAATTAAACGATCCATTCCAATTCCCATTCCGGAAGTAGGAGGCATACCGTATTCTAGTGCGCGAAGAAAATCATAATCAATAAATTTGGTTGCTTCATCATCTCCTTTCTCAGCAAGTTTTAGTTGATGTTCGAAACGCTCACGTTGGTCTATAGGATCATTCAACTCAGAGTATGCGTTTGCGATTTCTTTTCCGCAGACCATTAATTCAAAACGTTCAGTTAACTCTGGGTTGTCCCGATGTTCTTTACATAATGGACTCATCTCTTTAGGATAGTCTGTGATGAAAGTTGGTTGGATGTAATTGCCTTCACATTTTTCACCAAAAATTTCATCAATTAGTTTTCCTTTACCCATCGTGTCATCTACTTCAATTCCCATGTCTTTTGCTGCTTGACGTATTTCATCTTCAGTTTTACCTGTGATATCAAAACCAGTAAAATGCTTGATAGAATCTGCCATAGTCACGCGTTCGTAAGGCGCTTTGAAATTAATTTTATGTTCACCAAATGTAGCTTCGGTCGTCCCATTTACTGCTATTGCACAATGCTCTAATAATTGTTCACAGAAATCCATCATCCAGTTGTAATCCTTGTATGATACATAGATTTCCATTGCTGTAAACTCAGGATTGTGTGTTCTATCCATACCTTCATTTCTGAAGTTTTTAGAGAATTCGTAAACACCATCAAAGCCACCAACAATTAATCGTTTTAGATATAATTCGTTAGCAATTCTCATGTATAATGGTATATCTAAGCTATTGTGATGTGTGATAAATGGTCTAGCGGCTGCACCACCAGGAATAGGCTGTAATATAGGTGTTTCAACTTCAAAATAGCCAGCATCATTAAAGAATGAGCGCATGGCATTGAATAGTTTTGTTCGCTTTACAAAGACTTCTTTAACATTCGGATTCACAACTAAATCTGCATAACGCTGTCTGTAACGTAATTCAGGATCGTTGAATTCGTCAAAGGTGTTTCCTCCACTGTCTGTTTTTGGTAATGGTAAAGGTTTTAAAGATTTACTTAAAAGCGTGAAATCTTTAACCATCACTGTTTTTTCACCAACTTTAGTAGTGAATAATTCACCTTCAATACCAATAAAATCTCCAATATCTAATAGTTTTTTATAGACATCATTATATTTACTTTTATCGTCTCCAGTGCAAATTTCATCTCTATTGAAATACACTTGAATTCGTCCAGCACTATCTTGTAGTTCTGCAAAGCTTGCGCTTCCTTGAATACGACGAGACATTAATCTACCAGCGATAATCACCTTTTTTCCTTCTTCAAAACCATCCTTAACTTGCTTGGATGTTTGATTTACAGGATATAAATCTGCAGGATAGGGGTTGATGTTTAAGTCTCTTAATTTTGCGAGTTTTTCGCGACGTACTAATTCTTGTTCTGAAAGCTGCATGCTAAATGTATTTTGAGGTGCAAAATTACATTATTTGCAAGAATTAACGTAAAAAAACCATTAGGTTTTACAATCCTAATGGTCTTTCTCCTTGCTCAATGTTTTATATTGATTTTAAATCTTTCAAATTATCTTTAAGATCTTCATTTTCTGGAAATTTTTTAATCGCTTTTTCAATGACTTTTATGGCCTCATTCGTTTGTCCGTTGGCATCTAAAACGATAGACAAACTTTCGTAAGCTCTTGAACTATTAGGAAACAATATGGTGTTTAGTTCACACACTTCTATAGCTTCATAAAATCTATTAGTGGAATATAAAGTGCGAGCATAAGTGTTTAATTCAGACATGCTTATTACTTTTCCTGTAAAAGTTTTTAGTAGTTTCCTTCGTTGTCTTTTTAGACCATTAAGTCCATCTTTGATTAGGATGTTATTTACTTTAGTAACAATTTGATAATTAGATTTATACTTGTTAGAATCTAAAATGTTCAAAATATCCTTTTCAAGAGTTTCTACAGGATGTTCAACAATACGATTGACTTCTTTTTTGTCTTTGTAAAAGATGAAAGTTGGAACACGGTGTATGTTTAATCCAGCTTCATGGTGATTTGGACTTTGTTTGTACATGTCCGATTTCCGACTTAATCCAATGACACTTAATTGATCCATAGGATAATTACACGCTTCTAGAATTTTATAAAATCGAGGCACTTCCTTTTTACTATCGCCACACCAAGTTCCCATGAATATTGTAATTTGATATGCTTTTAGTTTTTTACCTATAGCATTTATTGTGGTATGATCAATTTTATAATCGTTATGGTTTTTTGAGAACCATGTATTGTAGTTTTCAGAAGTTAAACCATTTTTATTGATTTCTCCTAATAAAAAGGGCTTGTCATCACCAATAACAATTTCTTTATTGATGTCTTGCGCAATAGTAACAATTGAAAATAAGACTGTTACCAAAAATAATGAGTAATGCTTCATAATAATTAGTTAGTTGCTACTTTATTATTTGCTATAACGTTGCCTTTTATACGGAGTTTCTTTTGAGGTTCATCTGCATTAGACATCACAGTTATCGTTTTTGAAAAAGTACCAACTCTGTTTGTTGCATATTTGATATCTATTGAAGCTGTTTCGCCAGGTAAAATTGCTTGTTTAGGATACGTAGGAACTGTACAGCCACAAGTGGTTTTTACTTTTGAAATTACAATTGGAGCACGACCTCTATTAGTGAATTTGAATGTTCTTACGCCATTGTCATTTTGCGCAATGTCGCCATAATCGATGACTTCTTCTTCAAAATGAAATACTCCCAAATCATTTTGTTCTTGTGCAAAGTTTGTGCAACTAAAAAGTAAAGTAAAACATAAGATTACTGTTGAAATAAAATGATGTGTTCTGTGTTGTTTTTTAATACATACTTGATGTGTCATATCTGTTCGTTTTTTTGATTAATACATTCACAAACATCAAGATTTGAAATAAAAAAAGAGGACTATTTTGGGTTGGAAATGAGTACTAGTACTCGGGTTGAATTTTGTAACTAATTGTTAAACAGTGACTTTAGTTCGTCTCTAGAGTTTACATTTAATTTTTTGTAAACATTATTCACATGAGTTTTTACAGTGCTTACACTTACAAATAGTGTTTCAGCAATGTCTTTATTGGTATTTTCATTAAGCAAAAGTTCTAAAACATTTTGTTCTTGTTTAGTTAAAAGTGCTTTAGTATCGAGTTGTTTTTTTTGTTTTCTTTTTTTAGCAGAAAACACAAACCATAAATTCAATAATGCAGAAAGAATTAGAAGCACTGTAATTAAAAGTGTCCAATTAAAATTAGATTCTTCTTCTAAAGAAGGTGATACTATGAATTTATCTGAAGTTAATTCAGATTCGTATTGTTTGGTGTAACTTGAGTTTGGATACTTAGTTTTTAGTCGTACTAATAAATCGTCATAATAGTTATTGGTCTTTAAATCTTCTAAATAATAGTTGTGAAATTGATTACCTCTTTCTGATAAAAACGAATAAATATAGAGTTCTGCAAGTGGTTCATTGAGTTGCTCTCCGAAGTTTTGAAGTGATTTAAACCATTTTTTATTATTTAAATTACGATTGGCTTTACTTCTAAATTCGCTATAAGCAAACTTCATTTCTTCTTTTAAAGAATCGATTTTAATAAAGGAAGCTGTTTTCGGGTTACTCGAGACGATATCACAAAACATTTGGGCTTCAAATGACAGCGGAAACCTAATGCTGTCTGTGCTTTTGGCAATAAAAAGAATGTCTCTACTGTCGGCACAATGTCCGTCAAAATGATTACTACTTTGGTTATAAGTGTCACAATTATCTACATGTAATTTGTAAATTTTTTGTTCAGCATCTAATTGGTTTCCATTAAACTGAAAATAACCAGAACTATCAGAAGCTACTTTTGTGATGATTTGTTCGTCATTTATTCCTTGCAATGTTCGATAATCTTCAATAACTGATAGGTAAACATCACTTTGCCAGCGATCATTGTCGATGTAACCATCAAAATGATGTTGTGCATAAGTAACCTTTCCGAAGAAAATAAATAGAACTATTAAAACCAAATATCTCACAGTACTAAACTACTATAATTTCTCTTAATAGAAAATGGGATCGCAGATAAATACTTTAGTGTAACAAATTAATGAATAGAACGTCAGATAATTACATCATCAATCATCAAAATTAAAGTTATGAGTTTTTGGAGAGTTATTCTCGCTATTATTTTTCCGCCATTATCTGTAATAGGTAAAGGTTGTGGTTCTATTTTCATCGTCTTTTTATTATGGATTTGCGGCTGGGTACCAGGTGTCATTGCTGCATTAATTATTTTAAATAGTCCTGAATAGCAAGTTTTAAAAAGGGTAAAGAATCTTATAAATTATCGTAATTTTGTAATCTATGAATAAGACTATTCAAGTTAAAGATTTAGGTACAAAAGATTTTAAAGAGACTTGGGATTATCAAGAGGAACTATTTAAAGGAATTTTAGATACTAAAATTAAAAATAGAAGAGAAGAATTAGGTTTGTCAACCGATAATTATTTTCTGTTTGTAGAGCATCCTCATGTTTATACTTTAGGTAAAAGTGGTGATGTTTCTAATTTATTATTATCTGAGGAGCAACTCACGCAAAAAGGAGCAACATTCTATAAAATAAATAGAGGAGGCGACATTACCTATCATGGTCCAGGTCAAATTGTAGGCTACCCAATATTAGACTTAGATAATTTCTTTACCGATATCCACAAATATCTCAGATTTTTAGAAGAAATGATTATTCTCACTTTAGCTGAGTATGGTTTGAAAACCGAACGTAGTCCTGGAGAAACTGGTGTTTGGCTTGATGTCGGAACACCATTTGCAAGAAAAATTTGTGCAATGGGAGTTCGTGCAAGTCGTTGGGTTACGATGCATGGATTTGCACTTAATATAAATGCTAATTTAGGCTATTTTGATAATATTATTCCATGTGGTATTAGAGGTAAAGCAGTAACGTCTCTTAATGTTGAATTAGGAGTTGACAGAGTTGATGAAGCTGAGGTAAAAGCAAAACTCTTAAGCCACTTCAAAGTGCTTTTTGAAGCTGAATTTAAAGTATAATAAATCACTTGTATTTTTATTGTTTACCAATGAAATTCACGATCTTCAACTGAAATGTTTTCAGGAACAAATACATCAACTATAGTAGTTTCTTTTGAAGAAAATTGTTTGTGTCTAAATTCTAGTACCAATTGTTTTTCGCTTAAATCTAGTATTTTAAAAAACTTGTAATCTTTATCCAGATTCATTAATTCTTTTAGTTTACCACCTTTTAATTTAATGTAAGGGTAATTATCATCACTATGATACAAGGACCAATTAGCAGTTAAAGTTTCTCCACAGTCATATTGTTGACCATTATTGTCATGCATAATACTGTCTTTAAGATATGTTGCTCTGTAGGATAGGAAACAATCTCCCATATTCATTCTCGTATTGTTGTTAAAACGTCTTGCTAATTTCCATACTTTAGCAGAGTCACCTGCAATCAGTTGCATAGCGTTATTAGGTAAATTGAATGGAGGTTTTTTCTCAGTTGAGCATGAGAAAATAGTACCTATTAGGAGTATTGTTAATAACTGTTTATGGTGCTTTATTTTTTTAACCTTCCTCATTAAAAAAGACTTTATAAAAGTGCATCTTTTTTTCTTCATCATAGCCTCGCTCTAAGTATTCTGCAGAAGCATCAGGAGCGTCAACATCAAGCTTGATTTGAATGTTCGTGTCTAACTTAATTTCAGTTTTAATCTTTTGTTTCTGTTTTTTTAATACAATTTCTGAAACATCAAACTGATTTCTTATTAAGATATTGTGATCGTTTTCGTAATTTTTTTTGTAGTCTTCAAAAAGTTCTAGGGCATCTTCTTTTTCAAATACATCTTCTTTGAAACTTTCTATGTTTACGATTTCGTGTTCTTTGAAAAAATCAACCGTTTTTGCTAAGAAATTACTTTGTTCTTGTCCGCCAAATTGAGGTTGCATAACATCCTTAGAAAACTCACGACACATCTCAATGTAGTTTTTTGTGTGTTCATTTGAATCGTCAGGATATTTTACATTTAAAAAACTCTTTATCCAGTATTGAGCATCATAATTATTATGATCTACGCTAAGTACGATTTTGCCTTCGCCATCAGCGGCATTAAGGATGATACATCCTTTATCGACTTTCTTGGTTTTGATCCCTTTTTGGGTAATAATATCGTAACTACCATTTTCTAAATACGTCTGAAAAAAGTGTGATTTATTTTCGACTTTAAATATACCAACTGCATCAGTCAAATAGTCTTCGTATTGAAGGTCTCGAAACATACAAATGATAACATCTCCAGTTTTTATTTGTGCCGAATTGGATTGCTCAAAAAGATGCATTACGATGTGCTTTGAAACCTCAATAAAATCAGAATCATCATTTAATAATTGTGATACATAACTATTGATTTCATTTAACTCAACATTGGAATGATGATTGAAACGATAGGACTCAGCTAAATTTGAAAACGGACGCAATAAGTATGGTAAAATAAGATCGTAACTCATTTCATCAAACTCAAGTTCTTGTTCTGAAAATGCATTTTTTGTGCTGTTGAATTTATTGCCAACTTTGTGAAGTATGCATTTTGAAATTGAGGCTTTTGTGCGTTTTATCATATTGTAATTTTATAGAAAATGCTGAGAAAAATTGACTTAGTTGATTTCGTAAATAATAATAGAATTATCATCGCCTTTAACAATGATTTCTAGATCATTATCATTGTCGATATCGTCCATTTCAATCGATGAGTTTCCATAGACTGGGAAATTCTTTATGGGCTTGGCTTGGCTATCAAAAAGATATGCCTTTTTTGCTTGTAAATCGGTGACTGAAACATATATCTTATCATTGATGTAAAATATTTTTGGAGCTGTGTAAACACCAAAATCTAAGTTAATAGTATTTGTTTTTATCGTCAGTTTGTTATCTGATAAAGCGACTAGTGTTTTGCTAGTCGTTGTTATGAAATGCTCTTCACTTAGATTTAAGTTTTTGTGGCTAACGGTTCCGTTTTGATTTACTTCTAGTAATTCACCCCTTGTGTTACTTGTGGTGAATTTATTTTTGTAGAGATAAATTTCGTTACCAGAAAAATCAAAACTTTCTTTAACATTAACTCTTCTTTTTCCAACGCGATCTAAAACTTCCATTAAGCTACCTTCAGCAAAAATAATATAATCTTTTCGGCCTAATCTAATATGTTTAGGTTGAGTTGTGATATTGTTTTTGGCAGATTTATATTTAAATCCTGTAACAATTTTACCTTTTTGATCATACATCAATAGATTGTTTCCTTGAGTTACAAGAAGTCTGTATTTTCTTTTTTTATCATAGTCAAATACAGAGAGTGGTTGTGTGATTTCATCATTAAAACTTAGAGGGAAAGGGGAGACATTTTTTCCGTTTCGATCTAAAACATATAATTTTTTAGATGTAGCAAATGCTAATTGTAATCGTCCGTTTTTATACATGTCAATCTGTTCGATGTCTCCGAGTATTTTTCCACCGATTTTCTTTTTCCAGAATATTTTTCCTTGATTTGAAATAAGGTAAAGATGATTATTTACATCTTGAATTGCAATGTCTTTTTGATTGTTGGTGTGATTGTTTAAAAGTTGAGGTTCATTCAGTAAGCTTGCATCAAGTGTAATATTTAGTTCTTCAGTTACAGTATTATTTTTTGATCGCGATTTATGTGTTTTAAAAACTGAATTCACATGTGCAAAATCAGTATCATATATGTATTGTGTCGCAGTTGCTTTATAATCCTTTAAATTTAAGTTTTGATCTCCGTCAAAGTTTAAATTCAGAATTGTATTTAAATCTTTTCCATTAGAATAAATGAAAAGCGATGACTCATCACTTAGATGTTCCATTGTATCTTTAAAAGACGGAGTTTCAGTTAACGTTGTGTTATTTTGAAAATTTGATATTATTTGCTCTAAAAAGTCTAAGTCTTTGGTTAAAATAAAAAAGTCTTCAATAACTGCGTAGTAAGATATTTTTGTTTCGGGGATAAAAGGTGAAAATAAAGTGCTTATCATTTCATGATTCTCCCAATTGTAAATTTCAATAGTTCTAAAAGTAGAATGGTTGAGTTTCGATAATTCCTCATTTGTTGCGATTGCATCAATAGATCGAAGAATGATAGCTCTTTTGTCATCTTTTTCAAAAAAACCAGCTTCAATTATGGTTTCAAATGGATGTAAATCTTTTGATATGGAATCAAAAATTTGGTATTTGCCAAGTTGTTCTTCAAAAACTTTGATATCACTGAAAGTAATGCTCAAGAAGTAATCACTGTCAAATGGAATAACAGCAGCTAATTTGTTTTCTTGTGGGATATTGTGTTTAAAAGTATTGATTAAGCTCTTCGTTGAATCTGTTGCCTTGGTGATTCCATTTAAAACAATATTATTTTGTGAAATGTCCCCATCTAGAAGTAAATAATTTGAAATTTGAGAGGCGTTTAATTTTGAATCTTTAAAATTTAATGGTTTAAAAACATTCTGTTTGAGATTAAGTAATACTGAAACAGACTTGTTTTTGTTAGATACATCTAATAATTTCTTTAATTCTGGATGTGTTATTTTGTCTTTAAAAGAGTCTTCAACCAATTTAAGTCGGTTAGAAATAAACAAAACACTGTCCTTTATGGTTGAATAGAAAACAGAGTTGCTTATATCGTGTTTAGAAATGGATATGTTATTAGCGATAAAAGTTTCTGATACAATGTTCGGAATAGAATCCAACTCAAAAACCGAGGGTTTAAAATTGGTGATAAAACTAATTTCAAGACTATCATTTTTATCTTTTGATAAAGTTATAATGCATTCTTGCTCTGGTTTAAGATAAGAAACAGGTTTTAGTTTGCTGTTGAAATCTTGTATTTGAGGATACTTGAGAAGTTCCTGCAGTAGCGTATTTGTGCTTACACCACTCTTTAAGCTTTCAAGAGAATTAGTCTTAATAATCACTGATGAATTCTCAGGAATGTAATTTATGATATCTGAAGCTGTTTTTTTGTCGTTCTGGCAACTAAAAGTTAAAACGCATAAGATGACTAGCAACCAAATTTTTTTCATTGAAAAGGTTTTTACAAATATAAAAAGTTACAGTTCTAATTTTAATTGTTCGGGTAATAATCTAAAAGATTTTCTATGGTATTTAGTTGTTCCATATTTTTTTATTGCAAGTCGATGCTCTTTTGTAGGATAGCCTTTGTTTTTTTTCCAATTGTACATAGGGAACTCTTCATGAATTTTAGCCATATAAGCATCTCTATGAGTTTTTGCTAGAACAGAAGCTGCTGCAATTGACAAGAATTTACTATCGCCTTTAATTATGGTTTCATGAGGGATTGATTGGTAAGGTTTGAATCTATTTCCATCAACGATAATGAAATTTGGTTGGGGCATAAGTAATTCAATAGATTTATGCATGGCAAGAATTGATGCGTTCAAGATATTAATGCTATCAATTTCTTCTTCAAAAATATGATGGACTGCAAATGAAATGGCATTACTTTCAATAATTGGTTTCAGGGATTCTCTTTTTTTTTCTGAAAGTTGTTTTGAATCATTGAGTGCCGAATTTCTGAAGTTATCAGGTAGAATAACGGCTGAAGCTGTAACAGGGCCAGCTAAACAGCCTCTTCCTGCTTCGTCTGTTCCGCATTCTAAATCTAATTTTGAAAAGTTGGTTTTTAGGCTCAAAAAAGTTAAAGTTTGAACAAAGTTAAAATTTTAACGCAACCTTTTGCAAACTATCGCATCTAAAGGGCAGTAAACACATTAATTGTGCAATTATTTAATAAACATTTTAATTGTCAGCTTGTTAACATTTTTTTGGCAAAAATACTTGTTTATTTAATATATTATTAAGAAGTTTGCGCTAGACTAACTCAAATAATTGTTTTATGAAATTAAAGTTAACATGGTTAATGACGCT
>NZ_JBGCCX010000098.1:0-22312 GCF_045105015.1 Psychroserpens sp. | reverse complement strand
ACTATGAAGTACTTAAAAACCAAACACGAACGTAATTCAGCTAAAATCACAGCACTAATTGTGAGTATTTTAGTATTGCTACTATTTGTGGTTGGTCCACCTTATATGGATCCGCCAGAGGAATATGGTGTTGCAGTTAATTTTGGAAATTCTCCAGTTGGTTCAGGAAATATTCAACCTACAGAGCCAATTAAATCAAGACCTAATGAAGAAGTGGTTAAAGAAGATACAGAAGCAGATAAATCACAACCTGAAGAAACTAATGATGCTAATAGTGAATCTGAGGACGTCTTAACTAATGAATCAGCAGAAGCTTTAGCGATAAAAAAAGCAGAAGAGGAAGCTGAAAAAGCAAAGGCTGAGGCTGAACGAATTAAGCAACTAGAGAAAGCAGAAGCAGACAGGATTGCTAAAGAAGAACAAGATAAAAAAGATAAGCTAGATGCTTTAATTGGTGGTGTAAAAAATTCTGATGGACCAACCGAGAGTGGAGAAGGACCTGGTGATGGACCTGGCGATAAAGGGGAGTTAGATGGCAGTCCTTATGCACCATATAAAGGCACACCTGGCTCTGGAAATGGAGGTGTTGGCTATGGTTTAAATGGAAGAGGCACACCTAAATTTACTTTATATGATGGCTGTGAAAATGAATATGGTTTAATAGTCGTTGACATCGTCGTGGATCGAAGTGGTAAAGTTATTGAAGCTACTCCGGGAGTAAGAGGTAGCAATAATGCTACATCTTGTTTAAACGCTCAAGCAAAAAAAATAGCGATGTCATATAAATGGCCAGCTGATTCTAAAGCACCTTCAAGACAGTATGGCAAAGTAAGTGTAAACTTTACACCTACAGATTGATGAACTATCAAGATAGTGTAAATTGGATGTTTAAGCAGTTGCCGATGTATCAAAATAAAGGCAAATCGGCATATAAGGTTGATTTATCAAACACGATTCTTTTAGCAAAACACCTCAATCATCCAGAAAAACATTTTAAGAGTGTTCATGTGGCAGGAACTAATGGTAAGGGTTCTACTAGTCATATGGTAGCTTCAATACTTCAAGAGGCTGGATATAAAGTAGGTTTGTATACCTCACCTCATCTCAAAGATTTTAGAGAAAGAATTAAAATTAATGGTAAGGAAATAAGTAAGCAATTTGTTATTGGGTTTATAGAGCGAAATCTAACATTTTTTAAAGAAAATCAATTGTCATTTTTTGAAATGACTGTCGGATTGGCCTTTGACTACTTTAAAAAGCAAAATGTAGACATAGCAATTATTGAAGTTGGATTAGGAGGTCGATTAGATTCAACAAATATAATTACACCCGAAATTTCTGTGATTACTAATATTGGTTTTGACCATATGAAATTTTTAGGGAATACTTACGAAGCTATAGCCAAAGAAAAAGCTGGAATTATTAAATCTAATATTCCAGTGATTATTGGTGAAACACAAGAAGAAACTAAAGATGTATTTATTAAGATTTCCGAAGAAAAGTCATCAGAGATTTATTTTGCCGACCAGCTCATTAAACAAGATTTCGAAAGTGATTTAAAAGGGATTTATCAAAAGCACAATATTAAAACTGCTGTACAAACTATTAAACTTTTAAATACAAATAAAAGTTTTTTGATTTCGAATCAACAAATAGTTGACGGCCTAAAAAATACAATTAGAAATACTGGTTTAAAAGGACGTTGGCAAATATTACAAAATCAACCTAAGATTATTTGTGACACAGCTCACAATAAAGAAGGTTTAACTATTGTAATGGAACAAATTAAAAGCGAAGAGTTTAATAAATTACATATAGTGTTTGGAGTTGTAAGTGATAAAGATTTGGGTTCAATTCTTCCAGTATTACCAAAACAAGTTAGGTATTATTTCTGTAAACCTAATATTGAAAGAGGTATGGATGTTAACATACTTAAAAATCAATTTTTAGAAAATGGATTTATAGGAGAAAGTTATAATACAGTAAATGAAGCATTTAATTCTGCAATTCAACATGCTAGCCCAAATGATTTAATTTATGTTGGTGGCAGTACATTTGTAGTTGCTGAAATAATTTAATTTTTTTTTAGAAAAAGCTTTTGCTAATTAAAAATCTAGACTATATTTGCAGTCCAATATTTAGGGCGCGTAGCTCAGTTGGTTCAGAGCACTTGGTTTACACCCAAGGGGTCAGGGGTTCGAATCCCTTCGCGCCCACTTCAACTACAATTCCGGTTTGATTTTCAAATCGGAATTTTTTTATTCAAATCCAATAATTCAACACTTAAGATTTAGAAGAGATTACTAACTCAAATAATCTAGTATAACAAAAAAAATAATCACTTCTTATTGTAGGACGTCTAAAACTCTTTCAAGAGCCATTCCTCTTGAGCCTTTAATTAGTATGTGTTTGTTCTTTAGTGGAGAACTTACCATTTCATTTTTTAAATCTTCAAATGACTGAAAACATGATATTGAAGTTGAAGAATCAATTGTCTTAAAGAAGTGATTACCTACCAAATATATTTGTTCAATATTAAATTTTTGAGAATAATCTGAAATGTACTGATGTTCGATTTCTGCATCATCTCCTAATTCAAACATATCACCTAGAATCGCTACCTTACTAAAACCATAATCTAAACTTAAACTTCCGAAATTGTCTAAAGCAGCTACCATACTTGTGGGATTAGCATTGTAAGCATCGAGAATTATCTTGTTTGTCCCTTTTTCTATAATTTGAGACCTATTATTAGTTGGTATATAATGACTAATAGCTTTAGAAATAGTGCGATCATCAACTTTAAAGTATGTTCCAATAGCTATTGCTACTGCTATATTACTAAAATTATATGCTCCAGTTAAATTCGTATTGATTTCTATATTATTAAATTTTAGTTTAATAAATGGTTGTGCACTTATCATTGACATATTAGAACCAAACTTAATGGCCTTTTTGTAGTCTCCAATTTGTTCGATTTGTTTTGCGTCATTCGTGTTGACAAATACAAATTTATCATGAGATTTTAAGTGATTATATAATTCTGATTTTCCTTTTATCACGCCTTCAATTCCTCCAAAGCCCTCTAAATGAGCTTTTCCGAAATTTGTAATTAGACCATAATCTGGTAATGTTATATTAGATAGAAATTCTATTTCTTTTTGATGATTTGCGCCCATTTCAACAATACCTATTTCAGTGTTTTTTTCAAATTCAAGTATTGTTAATGGAACTCCAATATGATTATTTAAATTTCCTTTGGTGGCACTAGTATTATATGTTGTTGATAATACGGCATTAATTAATTCTTTAGTAGTGGTTTTACCATTACTACCTGTTAATGCTATGATTGGAATATTTAATTCTTTTCTATGATATGTTGCTAAATTCTGTAGAGCTTTTAATGTATCTTCAACCAAAATACAGTCTTGATGTGTATTGTATTCAGCTTCATCAATTACAACAAATTTAGCACCATTTTTTAAGGCTTCTTTGGCAAATTTATTTCCATTGAAATTATCTCCCTTAAGTGCAAAAAACATACTATTGTAAGTAATTTTCCTGGTGTCTGTACAAATTGAAGTGCACTTCAAAAAGGCATCGTAAAGTTTCTTTATAGTCATAAAATAAATGTAAAAAAAAAAGTCCTAACGTTTAAAGTTAGGACTTAAATTTTATTGAAAATAAATTTTAGTTTCTTTTTTTGCTTCCTTGAGTTTTAGAACCAACTCTAGACATTGCACATCTAAATCCGATGTAGTCTGTTGCCATATCTTGTGGAAAGTATCTACGTTGTGCAGGATCAATCCAATAAGCTCTGTCTCTCCAAGAACCACCTTTGTAAACTCTAACTTCATCATTAATCATAGACGTTCTTTGGTTAGAAGTATCATATTCTTTTAATACTTTGCCTGTAGAATCTCTTTCTATATTATGTTTAGGAGAATTATACATTTTTCTAGTCATGGCTTTTTCAGCACTTTCACCTTCTTCTTCATCAAAGTCTGTAGCATAACTTCTAGATGATCTTGTATCACCATCTCTAAAGTTTCTGTTATCACTTCTATCAAAGTTTGTTCTTAAATATGTTTCATCTTCATCAACAGCAACTTGCAAAATTTCACCAGGTAAATTACGAGCAACAATTTGACCATTACTTAAAGTATCATACACAATTTCTTCAGGAGTAACAACTTTAACGGTTCCATCTTCATTAATTGCATTTTTAGTATAAACGTTACCTCTATAATAGTTAAAGTCACTAAATTCATCGTCAACAATAGGACGATAAACATCAGCTACCCATTCGGCAACATTACCAGCCATATCATATAATCCATAATCATTAGGCTCATAACTCATAACTTCAGCAGTAATGTCAGCTCCATCGTCAGACCAACCAGCAATTCCGCCATAATCACCTTTACCTTGTTTAAAGTTTGCCAACTGATCACCTTTGGTTTTTCTTTTTCCAGAACGCGTGTATTGTCCATCCCAAGGATATTTTTTACGACCTCTATATACATTGAAGTTTCTTAATTCACTCATACCTAAAGCAGCGTACTCCCATTCTGCTTCAGTAGGAAGTCTATAATCTGGTGAAATAATACCAGATTCTCTTCTTGCATAGTTATTTATTGTATCACCAGCAGCAGTAACTTGTACTCTTTTTCTAGATTTAGCAGGATTGATAATACTATCATTTCCTCCATAAGTTGATGTAGGTGCGTTGATATAAGTGTCAGTGCTAAAGTTACTGTCGGCAGATGATGTTAAATGAGAATCTCTTTCAAGATATCCAGCATTTTGAAGATCCATCTCTGCAACTCTATCTGTTCTCCAACTCGCAAATTCAACGGCTTGAATCCAGCTAACACCAACTACAGGATATTCTCCATATCCAGGATGACGTAAATAATTTTCTGTCATCATTTCAGCATAACCTAATCTGTTTCTCCATACAAGAGTATCAGGTAAAGCACCTTTATAAATTAATCTATAATTTTCTTCTTCTGGTGGATAAGTTCTTTTAATCCAATCAAGGTATTCAGTATACATTTTATTGGTAACTTCAGTTTCATCCATATAAAATGACTGAACGTGTTGTTGATTTGGAGAGTTATTCCAATCATGCATCACATCATCTTGAACTTTACCCATTGTAAATGTTCCTCCTTCAACAAACACCAAGCCTGGACTTGTTTCTTGTTCTTGAAACTTGTCATTATATTGAAAACCACCGTTTTTGTCGTTAATTTTCCATCCTGTGGCTCTAGAACTATTCTTGTCTGAAGAGTTTCTACTACAACCAACAATTGTCAAAGATATCATTAGGGCTAATAGTATCCTTAGGTTTAAGACGTTTTTCATATCCATACTTTTAAGTAAGCTAATTAAATTTTTAGACACGCAATATAGTAATTAAAGGTAAATTAACAACATTTTTTAGCAAATAGATTTAAAAAAAGTTGCATTTCATCCTGTTTTTCATGCAATATAACGGACTTTTACTCAGTTAATCGATGTATTTTGACTTTAATAACGGTTGCTTAAATCAAATATTGTTGTAATTTTGAATAACAAATTGAAACACTATAATAACACAACGTTATAGCCGTTATTTGTAATATGAAAAAACTGTTATTCATATCTTTTATTGTTTGCAATGTTTTTGCTTTCGCCCAACAAAAGCAATTCTCAATTCAGTGGGATGGTACTACAACTTTAGAAACTTCATCTTTTCAAATTGAGTTACCAGCATTTAACAAAGAAAACTTCAGTTATAGTATGACTGAAGGATTATACTTTGTTTCTCAATGGGACATTAACTCACCTTTAAGTGAAAACTCTCTTGAGCTCACAAATGTATTATATGAAACAATTTCTAGAGATGAGTTAAAAGGACTGTCTGTAGAATTGATACCTAATGAAATAAATGTTAAGTTATCTAATTCTATTGATAGAAATAATATCAGTGGTTTTCTTAAGATAAGCCCAATTATTAATGATAATGGTATTTTTAAAAGAATTACATCTTTTAAAATTGAGTATTCTTCCTCTTCAAATAGAAATACTCTTAGTAGTCAAGAGATTGTGAATTCCGTTTTAAGTTCTGGTAGTTGGAGACGTTTTTATGTTGAGAGATCGGGAGTGTTTAAAATTTCAAAAAGTTTTTTAGAAGACATAGGAGTTGATACTGATGTAGATCCAAGAACTATAAAAATATATGGAAACGGAGGAAAAATGCTTCCAATGCCAAACGACGAATTTTATCCATTAGATCTCACCGAAAATGCTGTAAAATTTGTGGGCGAAAATGATGGTGATTTTAATAATGGTGATTATATATTGTTCTATGCAGAAGGACCTACAGGTAATACAGAAGAAGTCTTAATTAATACCAATATAAATCCATATTCAAGCAGATCCTATTATTACGTAACATATGGCGGTTCATTCGGAAAGCGTATTGAAACAGTTGTCCAGCCTACTGAAAGTGCAGATTTTACAATAGATACATTTCAAGATTATGGATTCTATGAAGTAGATGAATTTAATATTGCCAAGTTAGGAAGACGTTGGTTTGGAGATCGTTTTGATATAGAAAATCAAAAATCATATGAATTTAATTTTCCAAATATAGTTACAACTGAACCTGCAAAGTTAAAGGTTTATGTAGGCGCTGTATCTGAAGTCTTAACATCATTTCAAATAGAGTTAAATGGTGTAAATGTAACAACTGTTTCTCCTGTCGGTCTAACAGATGGTATCTTGGCAACTGGTGCTTTTTATGTTGGAGATGTTCAATTGAGTTCTTCTGAAGTTAATGTAGGTATAGAATATAATAATTTTGGTAATCCATCGTCTTTAGGATATTTAGATTACGTTTCTCTTGAAGCTACTCGTGAACTAGCTTACACAGGAGGTCAATTGCTTTTTAAAAATGATATTGTTGAAACAACAGACGGTATTGTTGAATATGAAATGTCTAGTGCTTCTAATGTAGAAGAGATATGGGATATTTCAAACAAGTATAATGTAACAAGTATTCCTAATTCTAATCAAGAGTCAGATTTTAGTTTTAAGGCTGCTTCTGGTACCCTTAAACACTACATTGCTTTCAATAGCCAAAGTGCATTTCAACCGATAAGAGATGCAAATTCTTTTGTAGATAATCAAAATATCAAAGGAACTATTTTTCAGAATGTACAGGGCGAATTCGAAGACATAGACTACATAATAGTAACTCCTGGTAATATGTATTCACAGGCAAATCGACTTGCAGAAATTAATCGACAGCAATATGATTTGAATGTAAAAGTTCTAACACTTGACCAAATTTACAAAGAATTTAGTTCAGGCAATCAAGATATAGGCGGTATAAGGAACATGATACGATATGTATATCATAATGCAAGTGCTCCTGATAAAAGATTAAAATACGTCTGCTTTTTTGGTGATGCATCTTTTGATTATAAAGATCGGATATCTAATAACACCAATATTGTTCCGACATGGTTTTCATATAATAGCTTTAGTCTTGTGAATTCTTTTGTGTCTGATGACTTTTATGCCATGATGGATGATAATGAAGGTGATGTTGAAGATGTTTCAAATAAAGCTGATATCGCGGTTGGGAGGATTCTCGCTAGTACACCTCAACAAGCTGAAGAATTAGTAGATAAAATTCAAGAGTATTATTCTGAAGCGTCCTTCGGAAGCTGGAGGAATAATATTTTAATGATTTCTGATGATGTTGATATAGGTAGTTTTGAAGGTGATCTTCAACAAACTACAGATGATATCGCTAATATAATTACCCAAGAAAAACCGTTTTTAAATGCTGTTAAAATTCATTCAGATGCATTTCTTCAAGAATCTTCTTCTGCTGGTGAGCGTTATCCTCAAGTAAATAAAGAAATAAGAGATGCAATTGATGTAGGAGCACTTGTTGTAAATTATTTTGGCCATGGTGGAGAAGATGGCTTAGCTTCTGAACGTATTTTTGATAAAAATGATTCGCAAGAAGTTGCAAATGTTTGTAAATACAACCTTTTTGTTACAGTAACTTGTGAATACACAAAATTTGACGACCCATTAAGACAAACAGCTGGTGAATTTACATATTGGAATACCAAAGGAGGAGCTATTGGTTTGATAACTACAACAAGACAGATTTTTGTTAGTTTAGGTCAGGCCTTTAATGTGGTCATTGAACCTTATTTGTTTGCATTTGGGTCTAACGAAACTCTTTCGATCGCAGAAGCATTGCGTCAGTCTAAAAATGATCCAGCGATAAGTAGTAATATACAAAAATCATTAGTTTGGTTTATTGGAGATCCTGCAATGAAGCTTGCATTTGCGAAACCAGATGTTAGATTAACTCATATAAATGATGTTCCAATTGGAGGAAATACAGATGTTTTACAAGCTCTAAGTAAAGTAAAGTTTTCTGGTGAGGTAGTAAATGAATCTGGAAATTTATTATCTGATTACAATGGAACCTTAACTGCTACTGTATTTGATAAAGAAATTGATAGACAAACCTTAAATAATGACAACCAAACAAATGGAGGTCAACCAGTAATAATGAATTTCAAAACATTAGGTGAAGTTATTTTTAAAGGTCAAGCTACAGTTGCTAACGGACTATTTGAATTTGAATTCGTTGTGCCAAGAGATATTGGAATTCCAGTAGCTCAAGGGAAAGTTAATTTCTATTCGATGAGGAAACTTCCTCTAGAAAATAGATCAGGTTCCAGTTTTGATATACAAATTGGAGGGATTAATGCAAATGCCGCTGAAGATAATACTGGGCCACTTATTGATTTATTCATGAATGATGAAAATTTTGTTTCAGGAGGTATTACTAATGAACAACCAGCATTAGTCGCAAGATTACAAGATGAAAACGGAATCAACACCGCTAGTGGTATAGGTCATGATATTGTAGCCATTCTTGATGGTGATGAAACTAACCCTTTTGTATTAAATGACTACTATCAAGCTAATATTGATGACTATCAAAATGGAAAAGTAAACTATCCTTTTAGAGATTTAGCGCCTGGTAGACACACTTTATCTTTCAAAGCTTGGGATGTTTACAATAATTCTTCAAAAACCGAAATAGAATTTGTTGTTACAGATAAAGATCAAGAATTAGTAATAGATAACGTTTTAAATTATCCAAATCCATTTGTAGATTATACTGAGTTTTGGTTCAATCACAATAGTCCTGATGTTTTAGACGTTTCAGTACAGATCTTTACAGTATCAGGTAAATTGGTAAGAACCTTGAACGGTCAAACTAATGGAGGAAGTAAAGTAACAAGCTCACTTTCAAAAGACATTGTTTGGGATGGAAGAGATGATTTTGGAGATAAAATTGGTAAAGGTGTCTACATTTACAAACTAAAAGTGAGATCTAACCGTTTAAATAAACAAGTTGAAAAAATTGAAAAACTTGTAATACTATAATAAAGATTTATATTTGCCTAATTGCTAGGTAATCCATAATTACCGAAAAAGTTAATAAATTACACATGAAAAAATACATTTTAGCCCTTATTACTGTTTCATTGTTTAATATAACAAATGCTCAAGAAACTGTCGTTATACCAAATAGCGTAGATTCTAGAGTAATTACAACAGGAGTTCCTTTCTTACTAATTGCTTCAGATGCTCGTGCAGCAGGAATGGGAGATATTGGTGTTGCGACTTCTGCAGATGCAAACTCTCAACAATGGAATCCAGCAAAATATTCATTCTCTTTAGCAAAATCTGGTATTGGAATTAACTATACGCCATATTTAAGTCGATTGGTTAATGATATCTTTTTAGGTAACGTTACTTACTTTAACAGATTAAATGAAAGCAGTGCTTTTGCAGTGAGTTTCAAATATTTTAGTTTAGGAGAAATCGAAATTGTTCAGGATGAATTTTCTGAAGCTTTAATAGAGCAACCTAATGAATTAACATTTGATGCATCGTACTCATTACGTTTAGCAGATCAATTTTCAATGTCTGTTGCATTACGTTATTTACGATCAGATTTAAGAATCCAAGCTGTTGATGCTAATGCCGCTGCAGCCAGTTCATTTGGAGCCGATATTGCTGGTTACTACCAAAGTGAAGAACAAGCGTATGATAGTTTTAACGGACGATGGAGAGCAGGTTTCGCAATTCAAAATTTAGGACCAAAGATCAAGTATGATGATGGTGGTAGAGAAAACTTTTTACCAACAACTTTAAGATTAGGTGGTGGTTTTGATTTTATCTTCGACGATTATAATAAATTAGCAGTAACAGCCGAATTCACTAAGCTTTTAGTGCCAACACCTCCTGTTTTAGGTAGAGAATACGAATACACTGACAATAATAACAACGGTCAATATGACGAAGGTGAAGATGATTTAATTGGTTTTCCAAACAATCCAGTAAGGGATAATGTTATTATCGAAGGAAAAGACAATAATGTAGGTTTCGCTAAAGGAATTTTTCAATCTTTTGGTGATGCACCAGGCGGATTTAGTGAAGAATTAAGAGAATTTACTTGGTCACTGGGTGCAGAATATACCTACCAAGATTCATTCGCTTTTAGAGCTGGGTATTTTAATGAAGCCGAAGATAAAGGAGCACGTAAGTTTTTTGCTTTAGGTGCAGGATTTAAATACACAACTATAAATATTGATTTGTCATACCTTTTTTCAGCATCTAAAGTGCAAAGTCCATTAGAGAATACATTACGTTTTTCTCTAGTGTTTAATTTTGGAGATAATGAGTATGATGAATATTAGAAAACAATATTAATCTCAAATAAAAAAAACTATTGTCTCATCCAGAACAATAGTTTTTTTGTCTAATATAATAGCTTATGAAGGATATTAAAATAGAATCAACTCTTACCGTTTACGATGACTTTAACGAGTTACCTTCAGATATTGCATCTTTAATGGAACATGCTATTGAAGCTCGTAAAAATGCCTATGCACCATATTCTAATTTTAGTGTAGGTGCTGCAATTTTATTAGATAATAATCAAATTGTTACGGGTAATAATCAAGAAAACGCATCTTATCCTTCAGGTTTATGTGCAGAACGTACTGCAATCTACTATGCTGGCGCAAATTATCCTGATGCAAAAATTGTAAAGATGGCCCTAACGGCAGGATCAAGAGTTAACCAAACAATTACTCCTATTCCACCTTGTGGAGCTTGTAGGCAAGCTATTGCCGAGTATGAAGTGAAGCAAGAATCACCAATTGAAATCTATTTTATGGGTGAAACTGGCAAGGTTGTTAAATCAAATTCTCTTGCAAACTTATTACCTCTAGGTTTCGATAGGAGTTTTCTATAACGATTTCGTGTAAATTTTACGATTTTCGGTTTTTTCGTTACTGTCTAATGTGTTATTTTTGTTATTCGCTTATTTTAATTTTTATATCAATACTGAAATAAATGCAAAAAGTAACAAAAGAAGTGTACCTAAAGTGGTATGAAGATATGTTATTCTGGAGAAAGTTTGAAGACAAACTTGCTGCAGTATACATTCAACAAAAAGTAAGAGGATTTCTTCACTTGTATAATGGTCAAGAAGCCGTCCTTGCTGGAGCGCTTCATGCGATGGATCTCTCTAAAGATAAAATGATTACTGCTTACAGAAATCACGTACAACCAATCGGAATGGGTGTAGACCCAAAACGCGTAATGGCGGAATTGTTCGGAAAAGCAACAGGGACATCACAAGGTTTAGGTGGTTCTATGCACATTTTTTCTAAAGAACATCGGTTTTATGGTGGTCATGGTATTGTTGGAGGTCAAATTCCTTTAGGAGCTGGTATTGCATTTGGTGATAAATATCATGGAAGTGATGCCGTTACCTTATGTTGTTTTGGAGATGGAGCAGCACGTCAAGGTTCACTTCATGAGACTTTTAATTTAGCCATGCTTTGGAACCTACCTGTAGTCTTTGTTTGTGAAAATAATGGCTATGCAATGGGAACTTCTGTAGAACGCACAGCCAATCATACAGATATCTGGAAACTAGGTTTAGGTTATGAAATGCCTTGTGGACCAGTAGATGGAATGAATCCAGTTAAAGTTGCTGAAGCTTTTGATGAAGCAATTTCTAGAGCAAGACGCGGTGACGGACCAACATTCCTTGAATTAAAAACTTACAGATATAGAGGTCACTCAATGTCTGATGCACAGCATTACAGAACAAAGGATGAAGTAGAAGAATACAAAAAAATAGATCCTATTACCCAAGTCAAAGACATTATTCTTGATAAGAAATATGCTACTCAAGATGATATAGCTGTTATTGATAAACGCGTCAAAGATTTGGTTAAGGAATGTGAGAAATTCGCTGAAGATTCACCTTACCCTGAAAAGAATGTGATGTACGATGCAGTATACGAACAAGAAGATTATCCATTCATACAACATAAAATATAAGCTATGGCAGAAGTAATTAATATGCCTCGTTTGAGCGATACAATGGAAGAAGGTACTGTCGCTACTTGGTTAAAAAAAGTAGGTGATAAGATTGAAGAAGGTGATATTTTAGCTGAAATCGAAACGGATAAAGCAACTATGGAGTTTGAATCTTTCAACGAAGGAACTTTGCTTCATATTGGTATACAAGAAGGTGAAACTGCCAAAGTAGATTCGCTTTTGGCCATCATAGGTGATGCTGGCGAAGATATTTCTAGTCTTTTAAGTGGTAATACTTCCGAAGAAATTAAAGAAGATGTCATTCAGAGCGATAGCGCAGAATCTAAAGAGAAATCAAACGAACCAAAATCGGAATCTATAGAATTGCCTGAAGGTGTTATTGTAGTTACGATGCCTCGTTTGAGTGATACTATGGAAGAAGGTACTGTAGCTTCATGGTTGAAAAATGTTGGAGATGAAGTAGAAGAAGGTGATATTCTTGCTGAAATCGAAACTGATAAAGCAACCATGGAATTTGAATCATTTCAGTCTGGTACTTTATTGCATGTTGGTTTACAGGAAGGTGAGTCAGCAAAAGTAGATGCTTTACTTGCAATTATAGGCCCTAAAGGAACTGATGTTGCAGATGTAGCTAAAAACTTCAAAATGAGTGCTCCTGACTCAGAAGAGAAAAATGATGCACCTAAACAAGAAGCAAAAGCTCTAGAACAACCTAAAATAACTCCAAAACTGGAAGCAACTAATAATTCTCCTGTAACGAATTCAAATGTTAGAGTGTTTGTATCTCCTTTAGCTAAAAAAATGGCTGAAGAAAAAGGAATTAATTTATCACAAGTAAATGGTTCCGGAGAAAATGGTAGAATTGTTAAGCGTGATATTGAAAACTTTACACCATCAACCCAATCAGCATCTGTTGGAAAATTTGTTCCTACAGGTCAAGAGGATTTTGATGAAGTCCCAAATTCAAATATGCGTAAAGCAATAGCAAAAAATTTAGCTAAATCTAAATTTACAGCACCACATTATTATTTAAATGTGGAATTTGATATGGAGAATGCTATAGCATTTAGAGGACAATATAATTCAATACCTGATACTAAAATATCATATAACGATATGATTGTTAAGGCTTGTGCTTTGGCATTAAAAGCGCATCCACAAGTAAATTCACAGTGGTTTGACGATAGAATGCAATTAAATAATCACGTACATATAGGTGTAGCTGTTGCTGTGCCTGACGGATTAGTTGTTCCTGTGGTAAAGTTTGCTAATGAGCAAAGTTTAACACAAATTGGAGCTGCTGTAAAAGATTACGCAGGGAAAGCCAGAAATAAGAAATTAACCCTAGATGAAATGGAAGGTAGTACCTTTACTATATCCAATCTAGGAATGTTTGGTATCGAAAGCTTTACGTCGATTATCAATCAACCAAACTCAGCAATTTTATCTGTAGGAGCTATTGTTTCTAAGCCTGTGGTTAAAGACGGTAATGTCGTTGCTGGAAACACGATGAAGCTAACCATGGCTTGTGATCACAGAACAGTTGATGGAGCCACCGGAGCGCAATTTCTTCAAACTCTTAAAGGGTATATAGAAAATCCAGTGACGATGCTAGTATAATTATTCAGATGATAATTTAAACTTGTTTTGAATCTCACTATAATATCATCCTGATTTGATTTATTCAAGTCAGGATTTTTTATCTTTAAACTCAAATAAAAAACTCTATGAAAAATATTTTATCCCTTGTGCTTTTATTACTTATTGTTAGCTGTAAATCTGAGCCTAAAATTGAATCCATAATAATTACAAGCAATGAGGTTAAGGAGATTGTTAGCTATTTAGCTTCTGATGATTTGAGAGGTCGTCATGCAGGCACTACAGAGATAGACAAAGCAGCTACATATATAGAGTCTCAATTTGAAACTTTAGGTATTAAACCATATTTTGAAACCTACAGAGATAATTTTAAAATTAAAGATTCAATTAATGCATTTAATGTCGTTGGTTTTATTGAAGGTACTGATGAAACACTTAAGAATGAAGTCATTATTTTGGGAGCACATTATGACCATATTGGTTATGGGAATGATGCGAGACGTAAAAGTAGTAAAGGGAGTATAACAGAAACGGATACCATAGCTAATGGTGCTAATGATAATGCCGCTGGAACAAGTGCTGTAATTGCTATGGCTAAATATTTTGCAACGATGAAAAACAATAAACGAAGTATAATGTTTACTTTGTTTTCTGCAGAAGAATTAGGGCTCTTAGGTTCTAAACACCTAGCTAAACGTTTAAAGTCTCAAAACTTAAACCTTTATACAATGGTAAATTTTGAGATGATTGGTGTTCCGTTCAAAGATCGTGACTACCAAGCTTTTCTCTCTGGTTATGATTTGTCTAATATGGCTCAAAAAATAAATGAATATGTTGGTAGTAATTTAATTGGGTCCTCAGAAGTTGCCAAAAAATATAACTTGTTTAAGCAATCTGATAATTATCCATTTTATGAAGAATTTAAATTGCCATGTCAAACCATTTCTTCATGTGATTTATCTAATTATGATTATTATCATCATGCTGATGACGAAATTAATGAATTGAATTATGAATTTATGGCAAGCCTGATAAATGAAACCATAAAGGGGATTGAACAAATGAGTATTTCAGAAACTAAAGAAATTATGATGTATGAGTCAGAGTAAAAATATCATTATCACAGGAACGAGTAGAGGCATTGGGTTTGAGTTGGTGCACTTATTTGCTAATCAAGGTCATAATGTGTTAGCATTGTCCAGAAACACAAAACCAGTAAATAACTTGCATTTCGAAAATATAACATCTTTTGCTTTTGATTTATGTAATGAAAGCGATTATAAAAAAGTAGATCAGTTTATAGAAACCGAATGGAAACAGGTAGATATACTTATAAATAATGCTGGACTTCTATTAAATAAACCGTTTGCTGAAACTTCAATTAAAGATTTTGCCAAAGTATATGAAACTAATGTTTTTGGTGTTTCTGAAATGACTCGTATTGTACTTCCTTTTATGAAGCAAAATAGTCATGTCGTGACGATCAGTTCCATGGGAGGGATTCAAGGAAGTATGAAATTTCCTGGATTAGCAGCATATAGTTCAAGTAAAGGCGCAGTGATTACATTGTCTGAATTATTAGCTGAAGAATATAAAGAAACAGGTCCACAGTTTAATGTATTGGCTTTAGGTGCTGTGCAAACTGAAATGCTTAAAGAAGCGTTTCCAGATTATCAAGCACCAACAACTGCAAAAGAAATGGCTGATTATATTCAAGATTTTGCACTAAACGGAAACAAATATTACAACGGAAAAGTGCTTCAAGTTTCTAATTCTACACCTTAAATATGTCAAGGTATAAATGTGTCATATTTGATTGTGATGGTGTGCTAGTTGATAGCGAACCAATCGGAAATCAAGTTCTAGTAGATATGGCAAATGAATTGGGAGCTAATATAAATTTAGAGTATGCCTACAAACATTTCAAAGGTCACAAGATGCAATATTGTGCAGACCAAATTGAAGCGCTAATTCCAAGTAAGTTACCAACTGATTTTATTCCCAACTATCGTAAAAGAAGCTTTGAAGCTTTTAAAGCTGATATAAAACCTGTTGATGGTGTCTTAGAACTAATTAAAAATCTTGATATCCCGTATTGTGTTGCGTCTAGTGGTCCAGAAAATAAAATTCGACTTAATTTAGAATATACAAGATTGTTGCCATATTTTGAAAACAGTATTTTCAGTTGTTATGCCATTCAAAAATGGAAACCAAGTCCAGCAGTTTTTATTTGGGCTGCTAAAACCTTTGGGTTTAAACCTTCAGAATGCATTGTCGTTGAAGATAGTATTACTGGAGTTCAAGCTGCTAAAAATGGCGGTTTTGATGTTGTAGGGTATACAGCGCACGATTATAATAATGAATTACAGTCTAAAGCTACGTTTACCTTCAATTCAATGAAAGCAATACAAGAGTTTTTAGTCGCTACTTGATCAAAACTATTGCTAAAATTTAGCTTCTATTCCTTATCTTTATAAAAAAATGTTCCATTGAAATTATTATTACATTCTCTTAAGTGTAGTTGTGTTTTATTACTATGCTTTTTCTGTTTTACTAACCTCGTTGTGAGTCAAAATTTTGATCGTGTTGAACTTGTGTCAGGTTTAGGTGATTTAAATAGCAATAATGGTGTAGCTGTTGTTGATTATGATTCAGATTTAGATTTAGATATTTTTGTTGTTGCAACAAAGCAAGATATTTTAGGTGATACATCAACTCAAAGTAAACTATTCAGAAATAATAATGACGGAAGTTTCACGGACGTAACAATAGAGTCTGGTCTTATTAATTTGTATCCTACAAGCAATATAGAATCGTTTAACGGTCTTGTAGGTTTTAAACATGGAGTATCTTTTGGCGATTATGATAATGATGGATTTCCAGATGTTTTTTTTACACATTCTTTTAAAGCGCAACTATTTCATAATCAAGGTGATGGTGCATTTGTAGAAGTGACCCAAGATGCAGGATTAAATAGTTTTAATAGTTGTAGAAATACAGGAGCAACTTGGTTTGACTATAATAATGATGGGTTTTTAGATATTTATGTAAGTGATTGGAAAGAATGTGCTAGTAATACACTATATATTAACAACGGTAATGGTACATTTTCAAATGTGACAACGCAAACAAATATACAAGCCTCTGAAGAGTTAGCCAGTTATATAGCAGTCCCTTTTGATATCAACGATGATGGTTGGATAGATTTATTTGTATCCAACGATTTTAATGAACCTAATAGTTTGTTTGTTAACCAAGATGGAATGGCATTTTCAGACCAAGCCCAAACCTATGGTCTTGGGAGTATGTTAGATGATATGGGAATTGCCATTGGTGATTTTAATTTAGATGGTGCTTTTGATTTTTTTATCACTGGTATTGATGAAAATGCATTACTTCAAAATGATGGTTCAAATAATTTCATTGAAACCTCTGGAGCAAATAATATTATGGAAACAGGTTGGTCTTGGGGAACACAATTTGCAGATTTTGATTTAGATGGGGATGAAGATTTAATCATCGTCAATGGTTATGTTTTTGAAGATCGTACTACTGAAAATAATGTGTATTATAAAAATCTAGCAATTGAAGGTCAAAATGGTTTTGAAGATCATTCAGATATTGTGAATTTTAATGACTTAACTGTCAGTGTTGAAGCTATAGATTTCGATTACGATAATGATGGTGATTTAGATGTTTTCGTGACCAACACCGATCAAAACTCATTTTTTTACGAAAATAAACTTTTGAATTTTGATGAGCCTATTACTCAAAATTGGTTTAAAATTTTACTTCAAGGAACTGAATCAAATCGAGATGCCATTGGAACAACACTTACGATTACCACTAATCTCGGTCAGTTTAAACGTTATTATACAGGTGTTGGGTTTCTATCACAAAGCCTTCAAGCAGTGCATTTTGGTTTAGGTGATGAAACTATAATTACTGAATTAGAAATTAAATGGCCAACAGGATTGGTAGAAACCTATCAAAATTTAAATGCGAATACTACAGTAAGAGCTATTGAGGGTCAAGGAATAACTACTTTAGATATTCAGCCTAGTCAAAAGATCTATGGATGCACAGATCCTGATTCATGTACTTATAATCCTGATGCTACATTAGACGATGGAAGTTGTACCTACCTACAATCTAATCAAATTACTGGAAATACAACTTCAGGATTTCTAGTTTCTGAAACCTATACTTATCCTATTCTTACTGGTTCTTCTGCTGTTTGGCAAGTAACAGGTGGAGAAATTATAGAAGGTCAAGGTTCGAGTAGCATAATTGTTAAATGGGGTTTAAGTGATAATGCTAGTTTAAGTGTTCGAGAAACTAATGGAACGTGTTTTAGTCTTGAGGAATCTATGGATGTTACGTTAAATATTAATGATATTCCTGAAGATGTTTCTATTGCCAGAATATGGAATGAAGTGTTACTTCAAGCTATTAGAAATGATTTTGCTAGACCAACAGTTCACGCAAGAAACTTATTTCACTCTAGTATTGCCATGTATGATGTTTGGGCAATATATGATGAGCAAGCTAGACCTTATCTAATAGGCAATACATTACATGGGTTTTCTAGTACACTTGAAGATTTTGTACCTATCGAAAGCATTGAGAGTTCTAGAAAAAAAGCCATAAGTTATGCAATGTATCGCTTACTCAGCTATCGTTTTCAAAATTCACCTAATGCCCAAGAATCACAACGTCTATTCGATTTAGTTATGGATCAATTAGGTTATAATACCGAAACAGCTACATCAATAGTTTATGAGTTTGGGAATGCTACTGCCCTTGGGAATTATATTGCCGAAACGATCATCGCTTATGGCAATATTGATGGTTCAAGAGAACTGACTCAATTTGATAATTCATATTATGAACCCGTAAATTCAGCATTAGCACCAGCTATTCCTACAACTGTTGAAATGCAAGACCCAAACCGTTGGCAACCTTTAAGTTTAGATACATTTATTGATCAAAGTGGTAATCCTATACCAGGAACATCAATAGATTTTTTAAGTCCTGAATGGGGAAATGTTTTGCCTTTTGCGATGAATGAAAATGTAACTTATGAAAGAGAAGGAAAACCCTATAAAGTTTATAATGATCCAGGTGCTCCACCTTATTTAAGTTTACTAGAAAATAACTCTTCAAGTGAAGCTTATAAATTAGGTTTTTCAATGGTGTCAATTTGGGGTTCACATCTCGATCCAAATGATGGTGTACTATGGGATATCTCACCAGGAGCAATTGGTAATACAAATATTGACGAGTTTCCAACAGAATATCAGGATTACCCTAACTTCTATAACATCATTGATGGAGGAGATATTGGTACAGGTCATGTTCAAAACCCAATTACAGGACAGTCTTATGAGCCTAATATTGTGCCTCGAGGTGATTATGCTCGAGTTTTAGCTGAATTTTGGGCTGATGGTCCAGATTCTGAAACACCTCCAGGGCATTGGTTTACAATCCTAAATTATGTAAATGAACATCCAGAATTAGAAAAACGATTTCAAGGACAAGGTGCGATTTTAGATGACTTAGAGTGGGATGTGAAATCATATTTTATTTTAGGAGGAACGATGCATGACGCTGCCATTTCAGCTTGGAGTATAAAGGGCTGGTATGATTATGTGCGTCCAATTTCTGCTCTACGATATATGGCACTTTTAGGTCAAAGTACTGATGAATCATTAAGCAACTATAATATAGGAGGCATACCTTTGTTACAAAATTATGTTGAAGTTGTTAATGAAGGAGATCCTCTAGCTGGAAGTAGTAATCAGCATCTAGGTAAAATAAAATTGTATACATGGAGAGGCCCAGATTTCATTGATGATGAAGCAACAGATGAAGCAGGAGTAGGATGGATTTTAGCAGAAAATTGGTGGCCATATCAGCGCCCAACTTTCGTAACACCACCTTTTGCTGGATTTGTTTCTGGTCATTCAACCTATTCTCGTGCAGCAGCTGAAGTATTAACTAAGATTACTGGTAGTGAATTTTTTCCAGGAGGAATAGGTGAATTTATTGCAAAGCAAAATGAATTTTTAGTCTTTGAAGAAGGTCCTTCGGTAGATGTTACTCTTCAATGGGCTACCTACAGAGATGCTTCAGACCAAACTAGCTTGTCTAGAATTTGGGGAGGAATTCACCCGCCTGCAGACGATATTCCAGGAAGAATTATTGGAGAAAAAGTCGGACTTGAAGCATTTGATTTTGCTGTACCTTATTTCACTGGCGATGTCAATATAAATCTAGAAGATAACCAAGTAGTATTTCCAAATCCAGTTATAGATTTTCAAGTTACCATAACAAATACTAATGTGTCTGATTCTTTTAATCTGTTTGATATTAGAGGTCGTCAAATTCAGGTTTTGAATAGTAATTTTAATGAGTTTAGTAGAAGAACAATACTTCAGTTTCCTCAAGACACTTCTGAAGGCTTATATTTTTTAAATATTAATGGTAAAGGAATATTGCTACTTTTTAAAAACTAGTGAGATTAGATTAATTTGAAATCATACAATTCCATCATCAAATAATTCGTTTACATTTAATACATGCAAGAGAGACTTCAAGAATATATACCTGAAAATGCATTATCTAGAGTTTTAGAGTTACTAGAGCATGATAATCTTGATGTGAAAGTTAAAAAAGAACGTAAAACAAGGCATGGAGATTACAAACGTTTACCCAGCGGTAGACATCAAATTACTGTAAACTCAAATTTGAATATATATAGATTTTTGATTACACTCATTCACGAAATAGCGCACTTTGAAGCTTATAAAACCTATGGTCGAGAAATCAAACCACATGGAATTGAATGGAAACAAACATTTCAGCATTTGATGTTACCTTTTTTGAATCCAGAAATATTTCCTAGTGAAATTCTACCAGTTTTAGCGAAACATTTTAAAAACCCTAAAGCTTCCAGCGACACAGATGTTCAACTCGCCTACACCTTAAAGCAATTCGACGCACCAAACGATAAAACATTTATATTTGAATTACCTTTACATAGTAGATTTAAATTGTATAATGGTCGTGTGTTCCAAAAAGGAGAGAAACGACGAATACGATATGAATGTATTGAGGTTGAAACAGGTAAGTTATATCTGTTTAATCCTAATGCTGAGGTTGAATTATTAAACAAATAATTATGAATAAAAATTATTATGCCATATTGATGGCTGGAGGAGTTGGATCAAGATTTTGGCCTGTAAGTACTCAAGATTTTCCAAAACAATTTCATGATATGTTAGGAACTGGTGATACACTCATCCAGAAGACTTTTAATCGTCTTGCTAATCTAATTCCGAAAGAAAACATATTTATTTTAACTAATGAGCGCTATAATGACTTAGTGTTTGAGCAATTACCAGAGGTTACAAAACGTCAAGTAGTTCTCGAGCCAGCAATGCGTAATACAGCACCTTGTATTTTATATGCGGCATTAAAAATTCAAAAAGAAAATGAAGATGCAGTCATGATTGTTGCTCCAAGCGATCACTGGATAGAAGATGAAATGGCATTTTCAGAAAATGTTCAGCAAGCTTTTGATTTTTGTTCACAGAATAATGCATTAATGACACTAGGGATTCAACCTACATTTCCAAATACTGGTTATGGTTATATTGAATTTGATAAATCAAATACTTCAAATATTAAATCTGTAAATCAGCTCCGAGAAAAACCAGATTACGAAACCGCTAAGCAGTTTATTTCTCAAGGTAATTTTTTATGGAATGCTGGAATTTTTATGTGGAGTGTGTCCAGTGTAATTGATGCATACAAAAATAATCAGCCTAATTTGTATCAACTTTTTGAGAAAGGAATTGAAGTTTATAATACAGATTTTGAAGATGATTTTGTTAGAGATAATTATGGCAAAGCTGAAAATATTTCGGTGGATTATGCTATTATGGAATCGTCTCAAAATGTCTATGTGCTTCCTGCTACATTTGATTGGAATGATCTCGGTACTTGGGGAAGTCTCTACGATAAGTTAGATAAAGACGACAATAACAATGCTGTTGTAAATGCGAGAACATTAACTGAAGATGCTTCAGGAAATATGATTAGAACTAAAGGTGATAAAATTGTAGTTGTTGATGGTTTACAAGATTATATTATTGTAGATAAAGACGAAGTTTTGCTTATCTTTCCAAAGACTAAAGAGCAAGATATTAAAAAAGTACTCCAAAATGTGAAGTCTACTTTTGGAGAAGATTAT
>NZ_JBGCCX010000097.1:0-4617 GCF_045105015.1 Psychroserpens sp. | reverse complement strand
GGCGACTTTCGGTACCACAAACCGACGCTCTAACCAGCTGAGCTACAACCACCATTTTAATTGGACTGCAAATGTAAATCTTTTAAG
This sequence comes from Psychroserpens sp., assembly GCF_045105015.1. GTDB lineage: Bacteria > Bacteroidota > Bacteroidia > Flavobacteriales > Flavobacteriaceae > Psychroserpens. The sequence goes on along the minus strand of NZ_JBGCCX010000097.1, from coordinate 4,530 downwards.
AATTACAACAAAGTCTTTTTTTTAAAATTATTACTTTAAATCAAATAAACTATCTACAGCTACATAACGTTCTACTGTAAAGCCTTCTGCATATTCAACTCCAATTAATCGACCTAGATCTCTAGCTCTATAATTTATACTGTCTGTAAAATTCTTACTTGATATTGGCGTTTGTGGTTCATCACTATTAGGATCAAAAAATTGGGTTTTATAAGCTAGAACCGAAGCCATTTTAGTATCCATAAAACCTGTGATATCAACTGTTAAATCAGGTTCTATATGTTTCCATTGAATGTAATGATACACTTGTTTTGGTCGCCATTTCTGTTGAATCTCACCATTAGATTCTGTTTCAATTTTTAATAAACCACTTAAAAAACAAGCATCGCTAACTAATTTACTGCCTTTACCATGATCAATATGTCGATCATCTATAGCATTACACAATACGATCTCTGGTTGGTATTTACGGATCATTTTTATAATTTCCAATTGATGCGCTTTATTGTTCACAAAAAAACCATCAGCAAAAGCTAAATTTTCCCGTACAGAAACACCTAAAATTTTTGCTGCTTCAGCTGCTTCTTCATCTCTAGTTTCAGCTGTACCTCTTGTTCCTAATTCACCTCGAGTTAAATCTACAACACCAACTTTTTTTCCGTTAGCAATTTCCTTAGCAATGGTTCCACCACAACCAAGTTCTACATCATCCGGATGCGCTCCAAAAGCGAGTATATCTAATTTCATACGTTATCAATAATTATCTGCAAATTACGAATTCTAAAAGACATTATAAATGCCATTCTTGTTGTTGCTTTTCCGTTAAAAAAGTCCAAGCTACTACTCTACTGATTTTATTACCCAAAGACATTTGAAGCACTTGTACTGAGGTAGCTCCTAATTTTTTAAGAGAAGATTGCATCGATTTCACATGCTCTTTTTTAGACACCAAACTTGTATACCAAAAACAATTGGTTTTTAATAAAGAACTTTGGTATAAATAATTATGCAAAAAGGCCTTCTCTCCTCCTGGATACCAAAGCTCTTTTGATGTACCACTAAAATTCCTATGAATTTGCTGTGTGTCTTTACCTAGTCCTTTAAGTTTATGCTGATTATTCTCATTTGCTTCCGCTTCATTTTTATAAAAAGGGGGATTACAAAGTGTCGCTGTGATTTTTTCAGAAGATTTTAAAACACCATCAAATATCTGTTGAGGGTTGTCTTGAAATCGTAATTCAATGTGTTTATTTAATGCATTTTTGTTTACAATTAACTTTGCATTTTCTAGTGCATTCTTGTCTATTTCAGAAGCTATAAAATCCCAGTTGTGTACTGCGTGACCTAAAAGTGGATATATACATGTAGCTCCTGTTCCTATATCTAGAATCTTAATATTCTTTTTGAGCCCTGAAGTTTCCAACACATCGTTTAGTAAATGAATATATTCAACGCGACCTGGAATTGGCGGACATAAATTTTCGTCTGGAAATTCCCAAAAGGCGACTCCATAATGCGTTTTTAACAAAGCAGTATTTAAACATTTAACCGCTTTAGGATTCGAAAAATCTATCGTGTTTTTTCCGTACTTACTTTCAAACACAAATGCCTCCAATTGTGGTGAATCGGAAATTAATGTCGCAAAATTATACCCTTTAGAATGTGTGTTTTTTTTATGCAAGAGAACTAACTTTAGTTGTGGCTAGAGCCTGTTTAATATCTTGTTTTAAATCTTTATAATCTTCAATACCTACAGAAAAACGAATCAGTTGGTTGCTAATCCCTACAGCATCTCGCTCTTCTTGTGTAAGAAGTGCGTGCGAAGTCTCAGAAGGCAATAACATAGTACTCTCTACTCCTGCTAAACTCATTGATGATTTAATTAGGTTAAGTTCCTTCTGAAATGCCATAGCATCAATCCCTTCAACCAGCTCAAAAGATAACATAGCTCCAAAGTCATGCATTTGACGTTTAGCTAATTCATACTGTGGATGCGATTTTAAACCTGGATAATTAACCTTAGCAATCTTATTATTTTTGTCTAAAAACTTAGCTATTTTTTTTGCGTTTTTTGTCTGAGCTTTAACACGCAATGCTAACGTTTTCATGCTTCGTTCTAACATCCAAACGGTAAAATCACTCAAACTTCCACCAAGATTTTTACCAACATTCCAAATTCGTTCTATATGTGCTTTTGAACCTGCAACTGCTCCAGCCAAAATATCACTATGTCCTCCTAAATATTTTGTTGCAGAATGCATGACAAGGTCAATACCAAAATCAATAGGGTTTTGGTTTACAGGACTTGCAAATGTGTTATCAATTGATGAGATAATCCCTTTAGAGTTTGCTAAATCAGCAACTGCTTTAATATCAGTAACAGTCAATAAAGGGTTTGATGGTGTTTCTAAGTGAATTAATTTTGTATTTGGCTGAATAGCAGCTTCAAAATCTGAAACATCGTAACCATTAGTAAACGTATATTCAATTCCGTATTTAGGAAATTCTTCTTTAATAAAATTACTTGTTCCTCCATATAAAGTGTTTTGAACAACTAAGTGATCTCCTTTTTTTAAAAACGCAAGAAACATATGACTAATTGCCGCCATTCCACTAGCAAAAATCAAAGCATCTTCAGCATGTTCTAGCATGGCTATTTTTTTAACTAAATATTCTTGATTAGGCGTATTAAAATATCTTGGGTAACGCTTAACATCTACATTATCAAACTCATAAGATGTTGACAAATAAATTGGTGAAATCGCTCCTTTAAATTGTTCATCTTTTATTTCTCCTACATGAGTGCAAATGGTGTTAAGTCCTAATGCTTTTTTTGACATAATTCTAAACTTATTTTGATTAAAATTACAAAAAAGAAAGCTATTTACTTTTAGTTGAATATCACAAAATTAAATTTATTGATTAAGATTAATTTTTTATTACAACTTTAGCACTTTGAGTTGTTTTATTAGTATTCAACTTAATCACATAAGTTCCTTCTGATATGCTTTTAGTTAAAATTCTTATTTCTGAATTAGAAATCAATTCTTGAGAAAGCTTCCAGTTTTGGACTTCCTGACCCAACATATTAATTAATTGAATACTTTCAACTTCAAAAATATTGATAGTTGTAATAAAAATTTCATTAGTTGCGTTTAAGTAACTAATAGCGATTTGATTTTCTACAACATCTAAAGTTGATAGTGTATCATTAGAATCTGAGAATGTCACAAAAAAGCGATCTAAATATTCTCCTGCAATTAAGTTGACTTGAAAAGCGCTTATTCTTAAATCATGATACGTATTTAACTCCTGATCAAAAATAAAAATCTCTTTATCATTTGGGATATTTTCTAACTCATCAATGCTTATTTCACTTATACCATCTTCGTTTGTAATCAAACCTATGGGAAGTATTTGATCTTCATTAAAATGATCTACTGCTTGAATAGCATATTCAACATTATTAAAATTCCAAAACATATCTTCAGCATTTATATCTATCATTGGAGCATCAAAGCCCAAATCAAAATCAAGTGAAGCAAATGCTTCTACTCCAACTAATAATTGCCTGTGGTATCCAGAAGGAGAGTCAAACATAAGTCTCAATTTTTCACATGTATCAAATTCAATATCACCAGTGTTTTGCGCATTTCTGAACATAACTGATTGACCAACACTTTCAGTTTTAAAAATACGTTGACTATTTTTAAAGAGGACGTTACCTCCTGAAACTGTGCTTGTTGCTCCAGAGATTGAAGCATCTAATGTTGCAGATACGAAAAATCCTTGATTTAAAGCGATATACCTTCCTGGCACTTTGGTTCCCTCGGCATTATTATTATTAATTCTTATATCATTTGAGATGGCTTTCACACCACCCATTCTTGTATATATTGCATAACCACCTACATATTCTTGAAGATTGTGAGTGCCCCCTGAAAAATGATCCCAAAAATACAACGCGCCATTAATTATATTTGATGCAGCTCTACCTCCATTAGCATTTGTATTGTCTAGAATAAACTCAACAGCATCAATAGAAGATGCATACGGATTCCCTATTAACCTATCATTACCTGAACTAATATTTAAACTAATATTTCCATTATTAGGTTTTCCTCTATAGACATAATTCTGTGGAGAATTTATCGCTGCTAATCCAGAGGAACCTTTCATTGTGTAACCTTCACCAACTTGTATGGATGTCATTGGATTAATCGATACCCAAGAATTATAATCACTACTCAAACCGTTAAATAAAAACATCCAGTAAGAACTTATTGTAATAGGAGATGTAATGGCTCCGTCTGCAGCTATATAAGCTGATTGAAAATTAATAGCACTAGGATTATTAACATTTGTTCCATCTTTCAGAATATCACTAATTGAATAATCTGGATTTGAATTTGGTACACCATTTCCTCTTTGACCAATTCCAGAAGTCGTAATCGGATTTACTGATGATGACCAGTAATTGTAATGAAAGCTACTTGCTGTTCCTTGTTGATCTCTTTCTAAATAACCACC
>NZ_JBGCCX010000096.1:0-18438 GCF_045105015.1 Psychroserpens sp. | reverse complement strand
AAAACCACATTGTCTTTCCAATCCTCACGATTGGTTGTTTTGAGGAAATTAGAAACTTTTTCTTCAATTTCATCAGTACTTGAAAAGTTTTGGCCTGGAAGGTTTATGTGTAATAAACTCACTTTTTTACCAAGTTCGCCTAATAATTCCATAGCAACATTTGCAGCTTTGGCACTTTTTGCTGAAAAATCTGTAGCGATCACGATATGTTCAAAGTCTAATGTTTCTAATTTAGATTTAACTACTAGAAGTGGAATTTCACTGTGACGTACAACTTTTTCAGTATTAGATCCTAAAAACACGCCATCATGATCACTATGACCTCTAGAACCCATAACAATTAAATCCACATCTAAGTCCTTAGCTACTTCATCAACTTCTTTCAAAACCTTATGATTTTTAATCATAGGTGTTACAGTTAAACCTTCTAAATATGGTTTGTCTAAAAAGCTTTCAAACTTTCTATTAGTTACCATCAACATAAAAGCTGTTTCTTCACTCTTTTCATTACTTGAAGATGAAAATATAGACTCTGAAAGCTCTAGCATATGCATAACAATAAGTTCTGAATTATGCTTCTTCGCTAGCGCAGCTGCAGCTTCTAAAGCAAATTCTGATTGCTGAGAAAAATCTACAGGTATTATAATTTTTTTCATGATTTGATTAATTAAATTAAGTGTTCAAAAATAAAGAAACTATTGCACATATAAATATGATTAATAGCATGTTCTAAATTATTAATAAGATTCTTATTTTTGCAATGTAATTAATACTTCATGTATAAACTTTTAATAAGACCGTTTTTTTTTCTTTTTGATCCTGAAAAGATTCATCATTTTACATTTTCACTAATTCGTTTTTTATCAAAAATCCCTGGATTGAATTCAGTTTTTAAGACTTTATATGTAGTTGAGAATGAATCATTAGAGCGGCATCTTTTTGGCTTACAATTTAAAAATCCTGTCGGTTTAGCTGCTGGCTTCGATAAGAATGCAGTTTTGTATAACGAGCTCGCAAATTTTGGTTTTGGTTTTATAGAAATTGGGACTGTGACACCTAAAGGACAAATTGGTAATCCTAAAAAGCGTTTATTTAGATTAAAAGACGACCAAGGAATTATTAACCGAATGGGTTTTAATAATGAAGGCTTAGAAGCAGCAATCACTCAATTAAAGAAGAATAAAGGTCAGCTCATTATTGGTGGGAATATTGGTAAAAATACAGACACCAAACCAGAAGATTATACAAAAGATTATCTTGAATGTTTTAACGGATTACATCCTTATGTTGATTATTTTGTACTTAATGTGAGTTGCCCAAATGTTGGTAGTCATGCAAAACTTAATGATAAAGATTATCTCTTAGAACTCATTTCTGAAGTTCAGAAAGCAAATTCAACCTTTGCAAAGCAAAAACCTATTTTATTAAAAATTGCACCAGATCTAAATAATAATCAATTAGATGAGATTATAGATTTGGTTAAAGAAACAAACTTAGATGGCGTTATTGCTAGTAATACGTCAATTGATAGATCTGAATTGAAAGCGACGGAAGAACGTCTTATAGAAATCGGAAATGGTGGTTTAAGCGGACAGCCAATAAAAGAAAAATCACGACAAGTGATTCAATACCTCTCTAAAAAAAGTAATAAAGAATTTCCAATAATTGGAGTAGGAGGCATTCATTCTGCTCAAGATGCTTTAGATAAAATTGAAGCTGGCGCAGATTTAGTTCAGATTTATACTGGTTTTATTTATGAAGGTCCGAAATTAATTAGACGAATCAACAATGCCATCATAAAAAAAGCGAACCAATAAGTATCGATTCGCTTTTTTTAAATTTGAGTTTCTGATTAATTTAGAACAACTCTTTTTGTAGTCATAGAACCATCTTTAAGTTCTAATCTAACTAGATAGATACCTTTGTTGAATTTGGTTAAATCCATATTTAAATTTGATTCAAGATTTGTGTTTTTCAACACTGCCACTTGTTTTCCTAATACATCAAACACTGAAGCTTCTTTTAAAATATTTGCACCAGAAGTACTAATTTTTATCAACCCATTTGAAGGGTTTGGTGACAGAGTTACTTTTAATAATTCTTCATTTGCTATATTAAGCACTTGATCTAATGTGATAGTGATTGTACCAATTGGTTTTGCGTTAAAAGGGGATTGGTTTATTACTACAGAAATTGGTTCTGCCGGAATAGTAGCTTGATTACTTGAAGTGTAATTTGAACCACTATCTGTGCCTGCATCATATGGAAATAAAGGGATAATTATTTCATTATTCCAAGTACCACCTTCTCTTAAATTAATACTGTTAATTGCAATCATCCAATCAGGACTAGGAGCAATCATAGATACTAAACTTAGTAATGGAAAATCTGAAGACACCACAATGCCATCTATAGTTGCTGAACTAATCGCAGCAAATGGTGAGAATGATTCTTGAAGCCATTGGTCTGCGTTACCTGTAGTATTAATTTCATTCATGACTTCAGCCATAAGTTCGTCATTATCTCCTCGTTCTGCAACATCTTTAATACCAATAGATGCTAAAGTTCCCATTTCAACTAATGAGTAGTTGCTGTTATGTGTTGCTCCAACAAGATTAGACCAATGCGCATTTCCTGGAATAGCAGTTGTGCTATTCCCATTTATAGGATCTACAGTTTCATTTTCCCAAACACTTGAGAACGTAATGTCATAGCGAGCTGTAGATTGAGAATAAGCTGAGCTTATTTGTAATACAGTTGCAAAAAGAATAAAGGATTTTAATTGTAAAGTAAAGTTTTTTTTTTTTTTATTTATCAGTTATAAAGTGATTCAGTCGTAAAAGTATTTTTAAAACTTACAGCATATTTTAATTTTTTTTAATATTATGTTTACTAAAAAATTTCACACACTGAATTTTGACCTTCTTATATCATTTGTAATAGCCACTTCTGTGTTGGCAATATCTCCTGGACCAGATAATATTTATGTCTTGATGCAAAGTATTGTAAATGGAAAGACATTTGGGCTAGCAACTGTTGCTGGTTTGATTTCAGGTTGTTTAGTTCACACAACTTTAGTAGCATTTGGAGTCTCTGCTATTATAAAGGAAAATGATTCTCTATTCTTTGTAATTAAGTTATTTGGAGCGTTATATTTACTTTATCTTGCGTATAAAGTTTACAAATCCCAATCTGAATTAAAGTTAAATACTGATAATATTCCGAAGAAGAGTATGACACAACTCTTCAAACAAGGTTTTATTATGAATGTACTAAATCCTAAAGTATCTATTTTCTTTTTAGCCTTTTTTCCAGGTTTTCTATTTAGTAACACCTTAAGTAATATTACCCAATTTTATGTTTTAGGATTGCTATTTATGTTGGTTTCTGCTGTCATTTTTTCTGCTATTGCTGTTTTAGCAGGCTCAATTTCAACATATATAGAACATCATAAAAGAGTTGGATTCTACCTGAAATGGATGCAAATTATTGTGTTTGTTGGGATTGCAATACTAATTTTCACTTCAAAAAATTAGATGTAAAAACATAATCTTAATTACTATATTTGGACTACAATGAACAAGCCACTTAAAATAATTGAATGTCCACGTGATGCCATGCAAGGGATAAAGGATTTTATTCCTACTGAGAAAAAAGTACAGTATATTCAATCGTTATTAAGAGTAGGTTTTGATACCATTGACTTCGGAAGTTTTGTGTCTCCAAAGGCAATACCGCAAATGGCTGACACAGCTGAAGTATTGTCAAAATTAGATTTGAGTACAACAACGAGTAAGCTATTGGCAATTATTGCTAATACTAGAGGTGCGACTGATGCTTGTAAGCATCCAGAGATAGATTATTTAGGATATCCGTTTTCTATATCAGAAAATTTCCAAATGCGAAACACACACAAAACTATAGCACAATCTGTAGTGACGCTCTCAGAAATTCTAGAGATTGCAAATAGACATAATAAAGAAGTTGTTGTATATGTTTCAATGGGATTTGGAAACCCTTATGGAGATCCTTGGGATGTTGATATCGTAGGAGAGTGGACTGAGCGATTGAGTAATATGGGAGTGAAGATTTTATCGTTGAGTGATACCATTGGAAGTTCTAACCCAGAGAGTATTGACTATCTGTTTTCAAATTTAATTCCTAAATACCAAGATATCGAGTTTGGAGCCCATTTACATACAACACCATCAACTTGGTTTGAAAAAGTAGATGCAGCTTATAAAGCAGGATGTATGAGATTTGATGGCGCTATTCAAGGTTTTGGTGGTTGTCCGATGGCAAAAGACGAACTTACAGGAAACATGCCAACCGAAAAGGTATTGTCTTATTTCACCTCTAAAAAGAACAATAACCTAAATGCAATGAGTTTTGAAAGTGCATATAATGAAGCGACAAAAATCTTTAGTAGTTATCATTAAAAAAGCGCTATTAAATATAATAACGCTTTCTTTGTTTTAATAAATGCTTCTATACTAATTAAAGTCTCAATTCTAAACCTGCGTAAGCTCCAAAAGGATGTCCAGGTCTAAGTCCTGCAGGAACTCTTGAAACAGCATAGGTTTCATCTAATAGATTAATGATATTTCCTGTGACACTTATATGTTTACTTATGTGATATTTTGCTGAAAAGTCTAAAATAAAATTAGAAGTCACTCCATTTTCATCTGTTATATCTTCAGTGCCTGCTGTTGTTCTAAACGCACCATTTAATCGTCCAGTTAAATTTAACTCATATTTCTTATGTTCTAATGATATTGTTGAGTTAAATTGGTGCATTGCTATGTAAGGAAGTTCATCTCCTTCTGAAACTTCTCCCCAAAGATCATCCTGACTTCCGAAGCTATTTTGAAAAGTTGCACTTGTCAAGGTATAACCAAATGTAATTGGTAATGCAAACTCCGAATTATTTTGAAGTAAATCATAGTTTAATAATAATTCTAAACCAACCACATTTACTTCTCCAGCATTAAACTGTTCTAACGAACCTGTTCCTCCAGTAGCAGCCAAATCACTACCTAAAAGATTACTGTAGTCATTATAAAAACCTACTATTTCACCCCTAAGACCCTTATAACTAAAACGTGAACCTATTTCGTAATTGATGCTCTCTTCTGCCTTTTGACCTTCTTGATTGCTAGGAGGAGAGAACCCTTTATGTATGCCACCAAATATGGAAGCGTTATTATTGAATTTGTAGTTAAAACCAATTCCAGGAATAAAGATGTCTACTTTGTTTTCTCTTGTAGAGAGGTCAATACCACTTCTTCCAGGATCGTTAGTTCCATAATTATCTCGTCGTAATACAATGTTTTCATACCGAATTCCGGGTGTTACAGTTAGTTTTTTATATTTTAATTTATACATGGCATATGCGGCAAAAGCATTAGCACTACTAATTCTATTAGCATCACTTCCAGGCGCGCCTTCTGAGGTCAATACCATATCACCATTTAAAATACTGTAACCGTCTTTCCATTGAAATCGATCTTCTTCGTCATAATGATAGCGTAATCCAATTTCTAAATCATGAAATGTATTTTTACCAAACCAGTGATAATCAAATTTAGTTTGAACACCTTTTGAGATATAATCTCTATTATTTGCTTTTACTAACAATGCGTCTGGATCAGAGTTAACAGTTCCGTTAACAATGTTAAAATAATTTGTGAAATTTGAAGGTTGTTCAATGATGTTAGCTATGCCAACTTTTGTGCCATTGAAAACAACATCATTAAGTTTATACCAATTTCTTGAAAAACCATTATAATAACCTGTCGTTGTAACCCTTATTTTCTTAGAAAAATCCATTTGATGAGTTGCCATAATTTGTATGTGATCATTAGACATTACATCTTCTTGAGAACTAGCGTAACGGTCAAAGGGATTTCTATTAAAGTCGCTTTGTGTTAAACCTAAATATGTTTCATCTGATACTTCATCTGAGTATTGGAACTTAATATCTAGTGCTTGCCGAAATTTGGCTGATGCTTTGCTATTTATTCTAAATTTTGCGACAACATCATTTTTGTCAAATCCAGTATTGCTGCCATCCGGAAGATTTTTAAATCCATCAGAATTAAAATTTAAGTATTCTACACTATAACCAAAAACACTTTTATTATCTGCTATTTTAGCATGAAGTTGATTCGAATTAAAACTACCAGTACTCGCTTTTACTCGACCAGAAAAAGAATCAGGAATTTGACTAGACACTAAATTTATTGCGCCACCAGTTGTAAATGGACCATATTGTACTTGACTACTTCCTTTTAAAATTTCTACAGCTTCCATCCTTGCTACAGATGGGAAATAATAAGCTGCTGGAGCGCTATATGGCGCAGGAGCAATCAGTACACCATCTTCCATGATTGAAATTTTAGCACTTCTTTCTGGAGATGTACCTCGTAAACTAATATTTGGTCGAAGTCCGAACCCATCTTCTTCATAGATGTTTACTCCAGGAACGGTTCTTAAGACTCTATTAATATCTGTGTAATTAAATTTTTCTAATTCTTTTGGTGAAATATAATAGGATGAACCAGTTCTGTTTTTTGCTTGATATTTATTACCAAATATGACGTTTGTTTTTAATAAGACTTCATCAAGTTGTTGAATAGAGTCAGTTTCGGTTTTTTTAGTATTATTTTGTGCATTTGAAATACTGATAAAAAGTAGGGAAAATAATATAATTTTGGATTTCATTTTATTTAGACTGATTAAAAATAAGTTGTTTTTCGAGTGCAAATTTAATCATGAATTACAATATTGCAAAGTTTATTTAGAATAAATAAAAATAATATTTATAAGAATCTGGCTTACAATAATATGAGAGAATCTAAATTGACTCTTCAGAATTATTTAATCTTGAGTTATAAGTATTTCTATATAAAAAAACCGTAAATTTGCTTGCAATTATAATTGTAATTGCATCATGACAGCACACGAAAACAAAATTGTTGGAGAAGGTCTTACTTACGACGACGTACTATTAGTTCCAGCATTTTCTGAAGTTCTTCCTAGAGAGGTTAATATTCAAACAAAATTTACACGTAACATTACAATTAATATTCCTGTGGTTTCTGCAGCAATGGATACAGTTACTGAAAGCAAAATGGCAATTGCTATGGCGCAAGAAGGAGGTATTGGTGTACTACACAAAAATATGACTATTGATCAGCAAGCTGAAAAAGTTCGTAAAGTTAAGCGTGCTGAAAGTGGTATGATTATAGATCCTGTGACTTTACCATTAACTGCTAAAGTTTCAGACGCAAAGCAAAATATGGCTGAGCATAGTATTGGAGGAATCCCTATTGTTGATGATAGTGGAACACTTAAAGGAATCGTGACCAATCGTGATTTACGTTTTGAACACGAAAATGATAGACCTATTGTTGAGGTGATGACAAGTGAAAATTTAGTGACATCATCTGTTGGAACATCCTTAAAGGATGCTGAGCAAATTCTTCAGCAAAATAAAATTGAAAAACTATTAATTGTAGACGACAATTATAAATTAAAAGGTTTAATCACCTTTAGAGATATTACTAAGGTGACTCAAAAACCTAATGCTAATAAAGATCACTACGGAAGACTACGTGTTGCTGCAGCTATTGGTGTTACTGGAGATGCCGTTGAAAGAGCTTCGGCTTTAGTGAAAGCTGGAGTAGATGCTGTGATTATTGATACAGCTCATGGTCATACTAAAGGCGTGGTAATGGTTTTAAAGGATATCAAGCAAAAGTTCCCTTCTTTAGAAGTAATTGTTGGTAATATTGCTACAGGTGAAGCTGCTAAATATTTAGTTGAAGCTGGTGCAGATGCTGTTAAAGTTGGTATTGGTCCTGGTTCTATTTGTACAACACGTGTTGTTGCTGGTGTTGGGTTTCCACAATTTTCTGCTGTTTTAGAAGTTGCTGCTGCTATTAAAGGTTCTGGTGTTCCCGTAATTGCTGATGGAGGAATTCGTTACACTGGAGATATTCCTAAGGCTATAGCTGCTGGAGCTGATAGTGTGATGTTAGGATCTTTGTTGGCTGGTACTAAAGAAAGTCCAGGTGAAACGATTATTTACGAAGGACGTAAATTTAAATCGTATCGTGGTATGGGTTCTGTTGAAGCTATGAAACAAGGTAGTAAGGATCGTTACTTCCAAGATGTTGAAGATGATATTAAAAAATTAGTTCCTGAAGGCATTGTTGGTCGCGTGCCTTATAAAGGTGAGTTGTTTGAAAGTATTCATCAGTTTGTTGGTGGACTTAGAGCTGGTATGGGATATTGTGGTGCAAAAGACATCCAGACTTTAAAGGATGCTGGACGTTTTGTGAAAATCACTAGTTCTGGAATTCATGAAAGTCATCCTCACGATGTTACAATAACAAAGGAAGCTCCAAATTATTCTAGATAAATTTCACTTCATGAAAGTTAATAAACTCAAACTTATAGCTGCCTTATTTATTATAGCAAGTATTATTGCCTTATACCTAAATAATTTTAAATATAATGCTTATGTGCTGGTTTTAAATATTTCAGGAGTAGTTTTATTTATCATGGCATTAATCAAGGATGCTAAAACTAAATCCTAGATGACATTTGCTTTGTTGTTAGTTATTGTGAATTAACTAAAATTTAGTAATTCAAAAAATACAATAACTGTATATTTACACTTCAATAGAATTGAATTTATGCCAACCGATTATATTTCATTTAGAGATACTCATTATTTTTCGTCATTAATATGTGATTATTTAGATGAAAACAAAGCTCTTAAGCCGTTTTATAATCGTTTTCCAAAGCTCGAAAATTTCAAAACTCAAATTGAAGAAAAACAATTAAGTTTTAAAGATGAATCTAGATCAGTTTTAGTTAAAGCTTTAAAGAAACAATATGAAACTGTTGAAGTTTCCGATTCAACTCAAGCCAATATTAAACGTCTTCAAAACTCAAATACGTTTACAGTAGTTACTGGGCATCAATTAAATATATTCACTGGACCATTATATTTTTTCTATAAAATCATTTCTACTATAAATTTATGTAAAGAACTGAAGAGTAAATATCCTGACTATGATTTTGTGCCAGTGTATTGGATGGCTTCTGAAGACCATGATTTTGAAGAAATAAACTTTTTTAATTTTAAAGGAAAAAAAGTCCAATGGAATCGTGAAGCTTCAGGTGCAGTTGGAGCTTTAAATCTCGATGGAATTGAGAAGGTTTTTGAAGTGTTTGGTTCACAATTAAACGGAACGACAAATGCTTCAGAATTAAAACAATATTTTAAGAAGGCTTATCTCAATCATTCTAATCTGGCAGAAGCAATGCATTACTTGGTGAATGAGTTGTTTAAAGATTTCGGACTTGTTATTGTTGACGGAAATGATTCTGCTTTGAAGCGACAATTTATTCCTTACGTTAAAGAAGAGCTTACCGAACAATGGTCATTTTTAAAAGTTTCTGAAGCTAATAATAACTTAAATGTTTTAGATGAAAATTATAAAATTCAAGTCAATCCTAGGGAAATCAACTTGTTTTATTTAATTGAAGGTATTCGAGAACGCATCATGTATAAAGATGATGTTTATTTTGTTAATAATACTAATTTAAGTTGGAGCAAGAGTGAGATACTTAAAGAAGTAGATGACTTCCCTGAGCGTTTTTCCCCTAATGTGATAATGAGACCTCTTTATCAAGAAGTTATCTTGCCTAATCTATGCTATATCGGAGGAGGTGGTGAGCTTGCTTATTGGTTACAATTAAAATCTTATTTTGAGAGTCAGATGATTCCATTTCCTATGTTGTTGCTTCGTAATTCTGTTTTACTGATTACTGAGAAACAAAAGGAAAAAATATATAAATTGAATATCGAGTTTTCAGATTTATTTTTGAATCAAGAAGATTTAAAAATAAAAATTACTAAACAAATCTCTGATATCAAAATAGATTTTTCAGAACAGAAAGCACATTTAGTTAAGCAGTTTAAAGATATGTATGATTTAGCAGAAAAAACAGATGCTTCTTTTAAAGGTGCTGTAGCTGCTCAAGAGCAAAAACAAATTAACGGATTACAACATCTTGAAAAGCGATTGTTAAGGGCTCAGAAGCGAAAATTATCAGATCATATCAATCGTGTTTTAGAACTTCAGAATGAACTATTTCCAAATCATAGTTTACAGGAACGACAAAATAATTTTTCTGAGTTTTATCTCGACAATGGCTCAGACTTTATTAAAAAATTAGTAGATACTTTAAAGCCTTTAAAAAGCGAATTTACTTTAATTACTATCTAATTTTAGATTATTTATTCTTTTGAAAGATCAACTCAATCGTCATCTTAAATTTAATGAAACACCTAAGCGCATTGTTAGTTTAGTGCCTTCTCAAACAGAATTATTAGTCGATTTAGGTCTTGAAGACGCTTTAATTGGTGTGACCAAATTTTGCGTGCATCCTAATCGTCTGCGACAAAATAAAACGATTGTTGGAGGTACTAAACAAGTGAGTATTGATAAAATTAAAGTTTTAAAACCTGACATCATCCTTTGTAATAAAGAAGAGAATACAAAAATAATGATTGAGGAATTAGAGAAAATAGCTCCTGTTCATATTAGTGATGTTTATAACATAGAAGATAGTTTTGAACTCATTTGCATGTATGGAGAGATCTTTAAAAAAGAAGAGAAGGCTGAAGCTATAGTTGCAGAGGTTAGGTCTAAACAAAACGAGTTTAAAAGTTTTGTGAGTAAACAGCCTAAACTAAAGGTCGCTTATTTTATTTGGAAAAAACCATATATGGTTGCCGCAAATCAAACCTTCATAAATGAAATGCTTTCAATTAATAACTTTGAAAATGTATTTGAAAATTTGAATCGCTATCCGGAAATACAACTTAAAGACCTGAAAGATAAACGTCTAGATGTGATTTTATTGTCTAGTGAGCCTTATCCGTTTAAAGAATTTGATATCGAGACGTTTCATGAGATTTCTTCAGAAGTTAAAGTAATTATTGTAGATGGAGAAGCCTTTTCTTGGTATGGTACTCGACTTTTAAAAGCATTTGATTATTTCAAAAAGTTACGTTTGGAGATTTAGTTTTGTTGTAACGAATTAAGATCTCTTATTAAAAATTGCTGTTTATTCATTTTATGTAAAAGCTTAATTGCTTTATATTCTGAAAAATCACTCAAAGCAGAATCTGTCTGTCTAAAGTTATAGGCTTGCTCAATAAGTGATTTATATCTTGAGAGTAGGATGTTTTGTTTTTCAATATGTTTTTGAGTGTACTTCATTTTTATGATATTGAGATATTAAATGTATATAAAAAATTATAATTGAACAAAAAAAATCGACCTACTGATATCGATCGATTTCAAACTAACTTTTATAATTCAAATAAATAAGGAGTAGATTAATCCTTTTACTAACCCTAGCAAATATTCAATTATAAAAAATTAAGTGCTTTGTTTTAGTATTTATAATTCTTAACATTGTGTTACAACCAAAAATTATTCCTTATGAAATTTATATTAAGCTTGTGTTTCCTCTTTTGTTGTACAGTGTCATTTAGTCAAATTAATTTTGAAAAAGGATACTTAATTAGTAACCAAGGTGAGAAATTAGACATATTCATAAAAAACAATGATTGGAATGATAATCCTACTGAATTTAAATATAAGATTACTCTAGATTCAGATCAAGTGATTGACGAATCTATAAATAACGTAAAAGAGTTTGGTATAGGATAGTATTGGAAATATGTAAGATTTGAAGTTAATATAGATCAGTCATCAACTGAATTTAATAAGTTAAGTGTTTCAAGTGAGCCTTTATATGTGAAACAAACGGTTTTTCTTAAGCAATTGGTAGAAGGTGATGCAAACTTATACTATTATCATGATAATGATATAATTCAATTTTTCATTCAAACTAAAAATGATGAACCAACACCTTTAATATATAAACGATATAAAGCCTCAAATCAGTCAATTGGTAAAAATTCTTTGTACAAGAAGCAGTTGTTTGACTTGTTGAAATGTGATGATATTACTTTAGACCAGACAAAAAAACTTAAATATTTTAGTAGAGAGTTAATTGATATTGTTGTGAGTTATAATATGTGCAAATCATCTACCTCTAAAAAGTACGAAGACACAAAAAAGAAATTAGATTTCAATTTCACTCCCAAATTAGGATACTTTAGCTCTACTTTGGAAGTAGATTACTCTGAAGGTGATCTTAGACTAGATAGATTGTCTGCGAATTTTGGCACATCAAGTTCAATTAGGATTGCTGCTGAATTAGAATATATGCTCTCTTCTAAAACTAATAAATGGTCAATATTTATTGAGCCTGGTTATCAGTCATATAAGGGTTCTTCTACAACATTTGATGATACTGCTCTTATACAAAACAGAAGGCAAGATGCAGAGGTTGATTATAGTTATATTGATATACCTGTTGGTGTTAGATATTACTTTTTCTTATCAGAAAATTCTAAGATTTTTCTTAATGCAGCATACGTTTTAGTTTTTGATTTATCAGATAAAATTGACTACTCAGAAGGTTCAGAAGTTTTAGATCTTGATATTAAATCTGAAACAAACTTAGCTTTTGGATTAGGATATCAACATAATAATAAATACAGTATTGAAGCTAGATTAAATACGCAAAGAGATATTACTAGTGATTATGTCTTAATAAAGAGTAATTTTAGCTCAATTGGTTTGGTGTTGGGCTATAAGATATTTTAGTTAACTCCAAAACGGATTAGTTTATCAATAATTTGATTGTGCAATTACTTCAGGTTATTAGCTTATTAAAGACTTTTACAGCTTGATCAAAAATAGGGCTAAGCTTAATCCTGCAATGCAAACACTTTACGAAGCAGGTCTGTAGTTCTAGAAGACACTTTATTTCTAATCTCTTTTTCTTCAACAGCAATCATTGTATACACACCTTTTAGTGCTTCTCCAGTAACATAATCTGTCAAGTCTGGATTAACATTGTTGGTAAATGGAATTGCATTGTATTTATTAATCAAATTTGCCCAAATCTGATCTGCACCAACTTTACTGAAACTATTATTAATTACTGGTTTGAATTTATTATAGAGCGCAGTTTGGGTTCTATTAGTTAAATATTGGGTTGCCGCATTATCATTGCCTAGTAAAATGTTTTTAGCATCATTAAACGTGATATCTTTAACAGCATTAACAAAAATTGGCGTAGCTTCTTTTACTGCATCTTCAGCAGCTCTATTTAATACTTTTAAACCTTCGTCTGCTAAATTATCTAAACCAATATCACGTAAGCCTTTATCTACTTTTTTTAGCTCTTCAGGCAATAAGATTTTAACCAATTCATTTTTGAAAAAACCATCTTTTTGAGTAAGCTTGCTTACCTGCTTGTCAATTCCTAAATCTAGAGCTTGTCTTAATCCCGAAGCCATATCAGCATTACTTAAAACAGTTGACCCACTATTTGGTAATTGGTTTACAATTTCTTGAAGTTCTCCGCAATCTGTGAACATGAAAAAAACAGCTATTAAAGCAAAAAATTTACGCATGATTATTATTGTTTTTTGAGCAACAAATATAGTTGTTTTAATGTTCTGTTTATAACTAATTGAAGTTCTCATTAAATTAATTTCTCAAAATACTATTTTAGCACAATAGTTGTTATTATTACCATTGATAAAAAGAAACTAAATGAGTATATATAAAAAAAGCCTTATCTTATTCTTTATGGGATTGACAAGTTTATCTAATAGTCAAATCCGTTTTTCTGAAACAATTCAAGTTTCCAAAACTGCTACTGATACTGAGGCTGCATTATTTTTTGTTGATTTTTGGGCTACTTGGTGTAAGCCTTGTGTTTATGCATCAGAATACCTAGGAGTTTTGCAAAAACAATATCCTGATAGATTTTATGTAGTATCCCTTTCTGAAGAAAATCCTGAACTTGTTAAGCGTTTTCTAAAAAAACATCCAACTGATTTAGCAGTTTCTATTGATTACAAAGGGGAAACTTTTGATGCAGTAAATACAAGAACACTGCCATATGGCTTGTTAATTAATAGTGCGGGAAATATTTTGTGGAGAGGTAGTCCTACAGATTTTAAACAAGCTGATTTACAGCGTTTTTTAAAGCAAAACACAAAACAAAAAGAAGTCGATAAGGTTCTAAAAGTTCAAGCAATAAAAAAAGAAGTTTTCAAAGCAGATTATGTGCCTTCAACAGACTTTGAAATTAATCCTTTAAAAAAAGAAGTTTATGAAACTTTAATATCTAATTACAGAGGCGATTTTCTCCATTATAAAGGCAGTCTTAAAAGTATTTTAGCAAAAGAACAACGTATTTTGGAAAGCCAAATATCGATGCCTTCAGAATTAAATAAAACATATGAGGTTTTTATAAAGAAAGGGACTAACGCACTGTTTCCAATTTTAGAAGAACTAAAATTAGATTTATTTCATAGTGAAATCAAAGGTGAAGTCTTAATGTTAGACATTTCAAATTTACAATATTGGGATACAAACCAAATAGATTGGGGTAAAAACACTGCCGAATATTTAATTGATGACACACAAATTCAAGGCGATAATGTAACCTTTGAAGCTATTGCTTTTCAATTAGCCACGATTTTGAGTTTACCCATTGCAATAAAAGGTGGTGAAGCTGATAATGAAAAGCATGATTGGAGAATTCATCATCGTTTTTATAATCTTATGCAATCTGATTTAGAAGACACTTACGGTATAATTATGAACAAAGAAAACGGAAGTTTTAAAAAGTACACAGTAAGAAAAAAGGCACCTTAATTAAAGTGCCTTTCATATGAATTTACAGGGTGTAAAGTTCTTAGTTGTTCAGAATTCTAAATTCTGTACGTCTGTTTCTTTGGTGTTGTTGTTCTGAACAATCAACGCCATTAGAACAACGGTTTGTTAATCTAGATTCTCCATATCCTTTTGCAGACAAACGGCTTCTTGAGATGCCTTTAGATACTAGGTAGTTTACAACAGAATTAGCTCTTTGTTGAGATAATGACATGTTATAATCATCGTTTCCTCTTGAATCTGTATGAGACATAATTTCAATGTTTACTGGCTTATCATTTAAGATAGGAAGTAAAGTTTCATCAATCGTTCTCTTTGATGCAGGAGTTAAACGTGCACTTGCTGTTTCATAAAAAACAGGAATAACTGTAGGGTCTAAAAGTTCGCATTCAACTTCTTCCCAAGTTGTAATTCCACCTTTTTTGTCAAGAATTGTTCTTGTAACAGTTTCAGATCTTGCAGCAATTGTATTGCTTCTTGTCGTAGCAGGTACATCTACTACTTGACGCTTAATCGTTTTGTATTCTGCAGGGATTTCAATTTTATCCATACGAGCTGGAGTTTTAATAACTCTTTTCTTGTATGTTGCACTTCTTTCTGATACTGGAACACTTGAAGTACTAGCATCAGTAGCCAATGTTGTAAATGATACATCTCTAAAAGTTGAAGGATATTCTACGAAACATGCAGCTACACAATCATCCTTATTTACTGAAGGACAGTCTTCTAGAATCTTGTATTCCCAACCTGATGTTGCAGGATACGTTTCAAAAGTTCTAGAGTCTCTACCAAAAGTAGCTGGAATAACACTTAAATCTGTTCTTCCTTCTTTACTTACATAAGAAACTTCTGTCGTTTCATAAGTAGCTGGCGTATAAACAAATTTTTCTGTTGCCTCCTTAACTAAAACAGTTTCTTCAACAGTCTTGTAAGTTGCTGGTACAACCTCTAATGTTGTGTACGCAGGATAAACTTGTAAAGTTTCTGTTACTTCTTTAAATGTGTCTTTTGTGATACATTTTACGTAACATTTACCTGGTTCTGGATTTGTTGGTAAACCTTGCGCTTGAACATAACCTATGCTCGCGGTCAAGCATAAGAATAAAAATAATTTTTGTTTCATAATTTTGAAAAAAATAAAGGTTAATATGATGGTTAGATCGAAGTGTGATAAGTTCGATGTCCAGTGTTAAGACACAATGTTATATTTAAAGTCACATTTTTTTTAAATCTTATGGAATTGTCTATTAAAGAATTCTAAATCATAAACTACTTCTTTTGAAAATTCCGTAAATTTGTGTCCTTTAAAACACATAATTTTACGAATGAAACAAATCGCACCCTATAATCCGAAGCATAAAGTAAGAATCGTAACTGCAGCATCATTGTTTGATGGTCATGATGCCTCTATTAATATTATGCGGAGAATCATTCAAGCTACAGGCGTTGAAGTGATTCATTTAGGTCATGATAGAAGTGTTGAAGAAGTTGTTAATACTGCAATTCAAGAAGATGTAAATGCTATTTGTTTAACGTCGTATCAAGGTGGTCATAATGAGTATTTCAAATACATGCATGACCTATTAGAAGAAAAAGGAGCTGGACATATTAAAATCTTTGGAGGAGGAGGTGGCGTTATTTTGCCTTCTGAAATTAAAGAATTAATGGACTATGGCATAGATCGTATTTATTCTCCCGATGATGGAAGAGAAATGGGATTACAAGGTATGATCAACGATTTAGTAGAAAAATCTGATTTTGCAATTGGAGAGTCTTTAAATGGTGAAGTAGATATTCTTCCTAACAAGAATCCGAAAGCAATCGCTCGTGTGATTTCATCAGCTGAAAATTTCCCAGAGGTTGCTAAAGATGCTTTAGATAAAATACATGCCAAAAATAAAAATTCAAACACTCCTGTTCTAGGTATTACTGGAACTGGAGGTGCTGGTAAATCAAGTTTAGTAGATGAACTTGTTCGTCGCTTTCTTATTGATTTTCCAGAGAAAACGATTGGTATAGTTTCGGTGGATCCTTCAAAACGTAAAACAGGTGGAGCACTTTTAGGTGATCGTATTCGTATGAATGCAATCAATTCTCCTAGAGTGTATATGAGAAGTTTGGCAACACGTCAATCTAATCTAGCATTATCTAAATATGTTAATGAGGCAGTAGAGGTTTTAAAAGCGGCAGAATTTGATCTTATCATATTAGAAACATCTGGTATCGGACAATCAGATACTGAAATCATTGAACACAGTGATGTGTCACTCTATGTGATGACACCTGAATTTGGTGCTGCGACACAATTAGAAAAAATTGACATGCTCGATTTTGCCGATTTAGTGGCTATTAATAAGTTCGATAAAAGGGGATCACTAGATGCTTTGCGTGATGTTAAAAAGCAATACATGCGTAACAATAATCTTTGGGATATTCCTCAAGATGATCTGCCAGTTTTTGGAACGATTGCCTCACAATTTAACGATCCTGGAATGAATACGCTTTATAAAGCGATTATGGATAAGTTGGTTGACAAAACAGAAACCGATTTAAAATCTACGTTTCATATTTCTGATGAAATGAGTGAAAAGATTTTTGTGATACCTCCAGCAAGAACACGATATTTATCTGAAATTGCTGAAAACAATCGTGCATACGATAAAACTGCTGATGCTCAAGTTGAAGTCGCTCAAAAACTCTATGGAATTTACAAGACATTAGAATCTGTTGTTGGGAATCAGCCAGAACTTGATAAATCAGGAATAGCCTCTGAGTCTATTAATTCTGATATAGAAGATAATAAAGATTTTGTGAAGATGCTAGTGGCAGAATTCGATCGTGTAAAACTTAATCTTGATCCTTACAATTGGGAAGTTGTTACAGGTTGGAACGAAAAGGTTGATAAGTATAAAAATCCTGTTTATTCTTTCAAAGTTCGTGATAAAGAAATCAAAATAGAAACTCATACTGAGTCCCTATCTCATTCTCAAATCCCAAAAGTTGCTTTACCAAAATATCAAGCTTGGGGAGATATTTTAAGATGGACATTACAAGAAAATGTACCAGGAGAGTTTCCTTATACTTCTGGATTGTATCCATTCAAGCGTACAGGAGAAGATCCTGCACGAATGTTTGCAGGTGAAGGTGGACCAGAACGTACCAACCGTCGTTTCCATTATGTGAGTATGGGATTGCCTGCAAAACGATTATCCACAGCATTTGATAGTGTAACACTTTACGGAAACGATCCAGATCACAGGCCTGATATTTATGGAAAAATTGGTAATGCTGGTGTGTCTATTTGTTGTTTAGATGATGCTAAAAAGCTGTATTCTGGATTTAACTTAGCTGATGTAATGACATCTGTGAGTATGACAATTAATGGTCCAGCTCCAATGTTATTAGGATTTTTCATGAATGCAGCTATCGACCAACAATGTGAGACATATATCAAAGACAACAACTTAGAAAAAGAAACAGAAGCAAAGATTGCTAAACTTTATAAAGGTAAAGAACGCCCAACCTATAATGGTGAGTTACCAAAAGGTAATGATGGTTTAGGATTGATGCTTTTAGGTGTAACTGG
>NZ_JBGCCX010000095.1:0-23206 GCF_045105015.1 Psychroserpens sp. | reverse complement strand
TATTGGTAGTACACAGAGTGCTTTTATGATAAATGAAGTTAAACATACAACTGCAATTAAAGTATAAGCTTTTATTATATATTTATAACATGGAAACCACCTCCTTCAAACTCATCGAATTTTTTATAATATTTATACTTGTACCTGTAAGCTTTGCAATCGACTATCCTGTATGGATTAAGATGTGTATTGGTCTAGTAGGTTTTCTGTATGTCATATTTATTTTGCTAAGAATTGAAAAAAATAAATTCAAAATCACTAAAAATTTAAACTGGAATTTATTTTTTAAACGAATTTTAATACAACTCTCAGGAATAGCAATTCTTACAACTTTATACATGTGTTTTGTTGATCCAGAAAACCTTTTTGTAGTCCTTCTTAACAAACCGTTACTATGGTTAATGATACTATTTGTTTATAGTTTTTTTTCGGTGTATCCTCAAGAACTCGTTTATCGCACCTTCTTTTTTCAACGTTATCAAAGTTTGTTTAAAAGTGAAATGCTGTTTATTGTCATAAATGCAGCGTTGTTTTCATTAGGTCATATTTTCTTCAGAAATACTTTGGTTATGATTCTAACATTTCTAGGAGGAATCTTGTTTGCATTGACCTATAAAAAAACGAAATCTACGATTTTAGTATCTATTGAACATGCCATATATGGGTCATGGTTGTTTACTGTTGGAATGGGAGACATGCTAGGATTTCCTTCATAAAAACAATTGATGTTAAATTCATCTTATGTCGATAGTAAATCATAAATCAAAGTCGTATTTTTGTAGTCATTTTAGTAAAAACTGATAAATATTCTTTTATGAAATCATACGATGTAGCAATAATAGGTTCTGGTCCTGGTGGATATGTAGCAGCAATTCGCTGTGCGCAACTTGGCATGAAAACAGCAATAATCGAAAAGTATGCAACACTTGGCGGAACATGTTTAAATGTTGGTTGTATTCCAAGTAAAGCCTTATTGTCTTCTTCTCATCATTATGAAGAAGCGACCAAGCATTTTGAAGAGCATGGTATTGACATTCCAGGTGACATTAAAGTGAACTTAGAAAAAATGATTGGTCGTAAGCAGGCAGTTGTGGATCAAACTACTGGTGGAATAGATTTTTTAATGAAGAAAAACAACATCGATGTATATGAAGGTTTAGGGTCTTTTAAAGATGCAACTCATATTAAAATCGAAGGAAAAGATGCTGGTGAAATTGAAGCAAAAAAGATCATTATAGCTACAGGTTCTAAACCATCTAATTTGCCATTTATTACCATAGATAAAGAGCGTGTCATTACATCTACTGAAGCTTTAAAACTTAAAGAAGTTCCGAAGCACATGATTATTATTGGTGGTGGAGTAATTGGATTGGAGCTCGGTCAAGTATACAGACGTCTTGGTGCAGAAGTGACTGTTATTGAGTATATGGATCGTATTTTACCTACCATGGATGCTGGTTTATCTAAAGAGTTAAACAAAGTATTCAAAAAGGCGAAATGTAAAATGATGATGTCGCACAAAGTTCAATCTGTTGAACGTAAAGGTGATGAGGTAATCGTTAAAGCTGAAAATAAAAAAGGTGAAATTGTTGAGTTTAAAGGTGATTACTGCTTAGTATCTGTTGGACGTCGTCCTTATACAGATGGTTTGAATGCTGAAGCTGCTGGTGTGAAATTGACAGATAGAGGACAAATTGAAGTTAACGAGCATTTACAAACTAATATATCTAATATTTATGCCATTGGAGATGTTATTAAAGGCGCAATGTTAGCTCACAAAGCTGAAGAAGAAGGTGTTTTTGTTGCTGAAACATTAGCAGGACAAAAACCACATATCGATTATAACTTAATTCCTGGTGTAGTTTATACTTGGCCAGAAGTTGCAGCAGTTGGTAAAACTGAAGAAGAATTAAAAGAAGCAGGAGTAGAGTACAAGGCTGGACAGTTTCCATTTAGAGCTTTAGGAAGAGCTAGAGCGAGTGGCGATATTGACGGGTTTGTGAAAATCCTTGCTGATAAAACTACAGATGAAGTATTAGGTGTGCATATGATTGGAGCACGTTGCGCCGATTTAATTGCTGAAGCTGTTGTTGCTATGGAATATAGAGCATCTGCTGAAGATATTTCTCGCATGTCTCATGCACATCCAACATTTGCAGAAGCAGTAAAAGAGGCTGCTTTAGCTGCAACTGATGATCGTGCATTGCATGTATAAAAGATAATTGAAGATACATATTAAAGCGAACTTTTTAGTTCGCTTTTTTTGTAGAAACCAATCTCAATCATTCTTGAGCAAGAACCCTTTAAAGTAGCTTTTATAAACTTACTATATCTATATTTAAACTTGAGTTCTGTCATTCCTGCGAAGGCAGGAATCTACTAGTTTTCCAAAATTTTATACTCTAGTAATAATGATTAAAATAATACATCAATATTATCTTTATATACTATCAAATAAGTATAGTGGAACACTATACATTGGTGTTACAAATGATTTGGAACGCAGAATGTTTGAGCATAAAAATAAATTAGTTGAGGGATTTACTAAAAGATATGGTTTAAATAGATTAATTTATTTTGAAACATTCCAATATATTAATGACGCTATTAAACGAGAGAAAAACATGAAAAAATGGAAGCGTCAATGGAAAATAGATTTAATAGAAAAAGACAATCCTAATTGGAGCGATCTTTCTAGAGATTGGTCAAATCTAAAATAAGGTTGAATTAATTTTTTTAGTGGATTCCTGCCTTCGCAGGAATGACATATTATGCTGTTTTTTTTGTAAGATATTTTCTATTGTCTGTAACATTATATTATCTTTAAGCACATATAGCAAACCAACCTCAGCTACACCATCAACCTAATTTGCTTTCATTTGAAAGTGAATGATTAAATTTTTTCGCCAAATTCGACATAACCTTCTTACTGAAGGCAAAACTTCTAAATATTTCAAATACGCCATTGGCGAAATCCTCCTTGTTGTTATTGGGATTCTCATTGCTTTACAGATAAGTAATTGGAATCAAAACAGATTGAATTCTAATAAGGAAACAGCAATTTTAGCAGACATCCATAAAGAGTTTACACAAAACAAAAAGCAGTTAGACTCAGTTATAATTCAGCATAAATTAGTGTATGATAATTGTGCCAAAGTCATGAGTTTATTTCCAATACTTTCGAAACCAGAGCCTGAAGTCTTAGATTCCTTATCTGTGCAGTTGTGGTGGTCTTATGGAGGTGTGACTTTTAATCCTTCACAAACTAGTATTAATGCACTTGAAAGCACGTCATCTTTTGATATTATTAAAAATGAAAGCTTACGTGATTTATTGATATCATGGAATGATTTAATTACAGATTATCAAGAAGAAGAATTACTATCTAGAAAATATATTTGGGATCAATACGATCCTTACATGGCTCAACATTTTGATTGGGATTTTAATTTTAAAGATGAGCGAAATAATTTTGAAGCCTTACAATCTTTGAGATTTGAATTTATGGTAAAAGGGAGATATGATTTAATGGATCAAATATTAAATGCTAGTGGAGAGTTACAAAAAGTACAAGAAACCCTAGATAGTATAATAGAACTTTCAAAGCCTAATTATAGAGATTAAAATGTTTTGTTATTCCGACCGAAGTGGCGGAATCTATTTTAACCTGACAGAGATTTCTCGACAAGCTCGAAATGACATTAATATTAAAAGATGATAAAAATTTTCAGACATATTAGACAATCTTTAATTATGGAAAACAAAACATCCAAATACATCAAATACGCTATTGGCGAGATTGTGCTAGTAATGATTGGTATTCTACTTGCGTTACAAGTAAATAACTGGAATCAAAACCGCATTGAGCAAAATGAGGAAAAAGAAGTGATTGCTAAATTGCACAGTGACTTTAACGAAAATAAAAAGGTCTTAAAGGCATTTTTAAGTGAAATGAATATGCAGATGAATGCTCAAGAAACCATAATGAATTTAATAGGGAGTTCAAAAGAAGAACTGGATAAACATAATATAGATAGTTTACTTCATGTATCTTTTGGATCTAGTGAGGTAGCTTTTGCAGATAATACCATTAAAAATATTATGCAAAGTGGTAAATTAAACCTTTTAAAAAATGATAAAATTACAGATTTGCTTTATAAATGGAATGCGCTATCTGAAATCAGGAAAACGCGAATCGTAAAATTAGATAATTGGTCAAATAACGAACTTCTGCCTTATTTGTTACCTAAAATATCCTTTAAGCAAATGGATATGGCTAGTAATTACTCTTGGACCGGAACTTCTAAAATAAAACCAGATTATTACCCTTTGTTTCAAGAGGTAGAGTTCGAGAATTATTTAGATAATAACCTGTGGCACTATCAACAAGTAAAAGAGCGTTGTGAAGAAACAGACAAACTCATTGATGATATAATTGATGCTACTAAACCATAAGATTAAATTCTCCTCAATAAATAAAGGCTTTAGAGGAAATTATATTACTATAAAGAAATGAACGAACTCACACTAACTACTCCAGCTTTATTGTTTTCGGCAATATCATTAATTATGTTGGCTTATACCAATCGATTTTTAGCTTATGCTTCAGTCATAAGAAATTTGCATGATAAGTATTTAGAGAAAATGGATGACTCGCTTATTGAACAAATAAAGAATTTAAAATTGAGACTAAATTTAACACGTTGGATGCAAATTTTCGGAATTTCAAGTTTGTTGCTATGTGTATTGACGATGTTCTTAATTTATATTGATTACCATGTGCTCGCAACTTGGATTTTTGGAGTAGCTTTAATACTTCTCATCATATCATTAATGTTTCTAATTAAAGAAATTCAAATATCTGCAAAAGCGTTAAGTCTTCATATCAGTGATATTGAAAGTCATTTAAAAAAGAAATAAGATTACAACTCTTTTATTAAGTCGTAAATACGCAAACGATTATTATAGTCATACTCATTAATATCTCTTACAAAACAATAGGGACTTATAGCTTCTGCTTTTACTTTTTCCGAGAGTTCTTCAACAGTAAATGGTCCAAATTCTTTTGATCTTTCTATATAATAAAACTCATGACCGTAAATTAAATCAGTTACCTTTTGTTGGTATTTTTCTTTTAAAAATTGTTGAACATCTTCAACAGAGTCTAGATCTTCAGAGTAATTGGTCGTATTAATAAAAAGTGCAAATTCTTTTTTGTTTTGATGATTTAAAACTAAGATGTCATCATCTTTAAAGTAGGCTTTTACGACCATTAAGCCGTCTTCTGTTTCAATAGAAAAAATATTATTAATGCTTAAAGTCCAAGAGGTTTTTATTGAAGAAGACTTTCTTTTAATTTCTAAAATATAATCGTCTTTAAACGTATATATCGACTTTTTTTTAGAAATTCCATTTACTAAAACCCAATTTTGATTTATAAAATGTGACTCGTAATGACGATTATAATCAAATGATTTTAAATTAGGAATGGTGTTGCGTAAATAATCTTCCATTAAGCGGTTTATCTCAAAACTTAGTTAGTTTAAGTTCAACGTAATTATAAGTGTTTTATTGAATGTTTTAAAATTTTTCTAGAAAACTTAACACTTCTTTTTTATATGTTCTGCTTATAGGTAAAGCTTTGTTGTGAATTGTGATATGTTCATTTGTAAAAGAATTGATTGCTTTAATTGTAATTATATAGGATCTGTGAATTCTAATGAATAAAGATTTAGGTAATTTAGCTTCTATAGAACTGATAGTCTCTCGTGTGATGATAGTGGTTTCTTTTAAGTGTATTTTTAAGTAATCGCTATAACTTTCAATATAAATTATATCATCAAAATCTATTTTTATCATTCTTCGTTCAGAGCGAACAAAGATAAAATTGGAACTGCTTTTTGAATGTATAAGCGATCGTTCATGAGTTCTATAGATTTCAAAATAATTATTAATGGCTTTTTGAAGCCTATCAAATGAAATAGGTTTAAGTAAATAATCAACAGCTTTAAGTTCAAATCCTTCAACGGCATAGTCTCTATATGCTGTTGTGAATATGACTTTTATATCGCTATTGATGGATTTAGCAAACGAAATACCCGAAATTTCAGGCATATTGATATCAAGAAAAACCAAATCGATTTTTTGATGACTTATATGACTAAAAGCTTCAACTGCGCTTTTGCAACTCGCAACGATGTGTATATTTTCAATTTTTGATAAATGGGTAGCAATGATTTCCCTAGCAATAGTTTCGTCATCAACAATTAAACAAGAAATGGTTGGGTTGCTAGGCATCATTAGCTGTGTTTAGGCAAAGTTGTACAGAAAATAGGGAATCTTGATTTGTAATATGTAAATCGTATTGATTTTGATACAATAACTCTAAGCGCTTTTTTATATTTTCTAAGCCTATACCTTCATCTAAATTGTTCTGTTTAGAGTGTGAATTCTGTATTCTGAAATCTATCGAATTAGAATCTGCTTTAAGTTTAATATCAATATTGAGTTTGCCATTACTAATGTTTCCATGTTTGAAACTATTTTCTACGAATGGAAGCAGTAACATTGGAGAAATCATAATTGATTCAGATGAAACATTTACATCAAAATTTATATTTAAAGTATCATTAAATCTCATTTTTTCTAAATCAATATAATCTTTTATATGTGCGATTTCTTCAGATAATACTACAAAAGGTTTTTCTGCTTGATATAAGAGGTAATCTAGAATATTAGACAATTTTAAAATCATATCTGGTGTTTCCTCAGCTTTTTTTAGAGCGAAACCATACATTGTATTTAATGTGTTAAATAAGAAATGCGGATGGATTTGCATTTTCAAGTAGTTTAGTTCTTGTTCTTTTAGTTTTAGCTGAGTGTCTAATATTTTAGTTTCTAAAGTTTTTGCTCTGGTAGTCTGTTTTAAATTTAACTTTAAGAGTTTAAATGCACCAACAATAATGACAATTAAATAAACAGCAGTCATTATAAAAAGCACATTTTTGGTAAGTGGATTCATTTCTGAATATTCAAAATTTGAGATATAGATCAAACTAAAAAAAATAGATACAAATAGTAAGTACAATGAAATGATTAAAGTATAAATGCTATAGAGTACAAATTGCCAATATTGTTTTGTTATTAAGTAATCTGGAATTAACGTATAGTTTGCTACATAGGTAGTCGCAATGGTGATGGGCATTAAAAATAAAGAGAATGTTAGCGTGTCTTCGTAAGTAGCATTATCTACTTGAAAAAAATTAGTATAAAAAAAGAGTACAACAATCCAAAACAGGAGGTGTAAAATAATGCGTCCAATTTTTTTTAATATGAAAGTGGTTGTAAACATAAATGAGGTACAATATTACTATATTTTTTATCTGATTCTACAGAATCGTAGACGAACGACCAATTTAGTTCGGGTTTCAACAATGGTGTTAAATACCATTTTAAATTGGTTGTTGGTCGCATTATTAAAATTGAAGAGTTTGTTATGGTTAAGTTTGACTATGTTTAACTAAATTTAAAACTATGTTTACACTAACACTTGCTTTAAAAACTCAATTTAATCTTTTAGTATTTTTAAATATTTTCATGGAAGGTGGTCCATTGTTTATGTCTTTAATACTTATCTGTTTATTATTATCAATAGCATTTCTTATTATTGGATTTTCTTCAATCAACAAATCTAGTGAGAAGACAAATAAAATGTTGAAAATGGCTGTAGATTCAAGTCTACTAGGTTTAGTTATTGGTTTTTTAGGTTCCGTTCTAGGTTTAATTTCGGCATTTGATTCTGTTGAAGCGATGGGTAATCCTGATCCAGCAATATTTGCTGGAGGGTTAAAAGTATCATTACTCACAGCAACTTTTGGCTTGTTTTCGTTTGTTATTGCAAGAATAGGAATATTGATTTTAAGATCTGGTTTAAAAATTCAATCAAAAAACGACTAGGTATAATAACATTTAATACTTAAAAGCGAGTCTAATTTATTTGACTCGCTTTTTTTATGAGGTGTATTCATTAACTTATGTTAATTTTGCACTACTTAAAAAAATTAGTGTTTTGATGTGACTTAATTAATAAGTGTGTGTCAAAATACTAACCTTTATAATAATCCAAAGTTTTTGGAACCCTTAGAAAAAATTAATAAGCAATCTGACGAAGAGTTGGTAAGTAACATTGTCAAAAACAATGACACTTTGCTATTCGCTGTTTTGTATGATCGTTTTGCACCTCTAGTATATAACAAATGCTACAGTTTTGCTAAAGACGAAGATGAAGCAAAAGACTTAACACAGGATGTGTTTTTGAAACTATTTGTGAAACTAGCAAGTTTTAAAGGGAAGTCTAAATTTTCAACATGGCTATATGCGTTTACTTATAACCATTGTGTGAATTATGTGACACGAAATACAGCTAAAAAATTTGAAAAGCAATCTGTAGATTATGCAGATATTGAAAATATTTCAGAAGAGCCAAACGATGAAGGGTTTAGTGATATGAGAATAGATAAGCTTAAAAAAGCTTTGGAACTCGTTTCGCCTGATGAAAAAATGATATTGTTGCTAAAATACCAAGACAACCTTTCAATAAAAGAAATCGAAAGTGTTTTAGATATTGGGGAAAGTGCCGTAAAGATGAGAGTCAAACGTGCAAAGGATAAATTGTTAACTGTTTATAATGAGAATTTTGTGTAATGGAGAATCCTTTTAAAGACATAAATAAGCCATTGAGGTCAGTACCACCAGAATTGAAATCTAAGGTGATGAATGATATTGCCATAGCAAAATTGTTAATGGAGTTGGCTGAATTATTCTCATATAATTTAGGGGATGTGATTGAAACAGTAATGAATAAAAGAGAAAAAAAATAATAGCTACTAATAAATAATAATCAAACGTAATGGATAAAATAACTGAATATAAAGATATAGCCATGGACTCTCTATCAGCCATGTGGTTAGAAATCACCAAAATTTTCCCAAGTATTCTGGGTGCTTTGATAGTTTTAATTGTAGGATGGTTAGTTTCAAAAATTGTGGTGAGGCTAATTAAAAAGGCACTAAAATTAGCTAAAGCAGATAAACTTGATGATAAACTTAATGAGATCGAAATAGTTGAAGGAAAAAAACTAAACTTCAATACCATTAAGATCGTATCTACTTTTGTGAAATGGATAATCTATATCATGATTCTAATAATGGTTTCTGATATATTAAACATGAAAATTATATCTGAGCAAATTAGTAATTTCTTAGGGTATTTACCTCAACTATTTGTTGCGCTAATTATTTTTACTTTAGGATTGTTGTTTGCAAATTTCGTTAAGAAAGGGTTACAATCTTTATTTGAATCAATGGACTTATCTGGTGCTAAAATTATTAGTCAAGTAGTGTTTTTCTTATTACTTATATTCATATCTATTACTGCTTTAAATCAAGCAGGTGTTGATACTGAAATTATTACGAGCAATTTAACAATGTTTCTTGCTGCATTCTTAGTGTCTTTTGCACTTGCCTTCGGCCTAGGAGCTAGAGAAGTTGTCGCAGATTTATTAAGAACATTTTACACAAGAAAAACCTATGAAGTAGGTCAAAAGATTGAATTTGAAAGTAAAGTATATGAAGTTGATTCTATAGGTAATATTACTGTTGTTTTAAAGAATTCTGATGGCAAATTAGTTGTGCCTATTAAAGATATAGTGGAGAATCAGATAAAAGTTGTTGATTGAATATAATTTAGGGTTAAAGGTTAGTATAATTATATAGCTTTAACAATTTGACGATTTTTCTCTTCTCTTTTCATGTATTTGGAAAGGGTTTTTTTATTTTCTTTTGTTGCGCTTATTATAATTTTTATCACCTCTTGTTTTTGGTTTTTTGTACTTAGCTGCAATTTTGAATTTATAAGAACCTCCTAAATTTTCTTTTTTGTTTTTGTCTTTTTTCTCATGAAATGCCTCTCCAGGAACATCGTCACCTGTTCGCTTTGTTGGATTGTTTCGTTCTCTAATTTGCGGACGTTCTTCCTCAATTAATTGTTTTGAAATTTCTACAACCTCAGGAATTACATTTAGAGGTATTTTCATTTCCATATAAGATTGAATCGTTTCAATAGCCTCTTGTTCTTTGTCTGTTGAAAATGTTAATGCTTGTCCTTGTTGTTCTGCACGACCAGTCCTACCAATACGATGCATGTAATTTTCAGGATATTTTGGTGTGTCAAAATTGATCACATGACTAATGTTTTCAATATCTAAACCACGAGCCATAACATCAGTTGCTATTAAAATTCTATTCTCGCCAGCTCTAAACTGTTCAATACTTCTAAGTCTGTAATTTTGTGTTTTATTTGAATGTATAACACATGACTGCCCTGAAAAGCGATCTTCAAGTTCATCAAAGAGTTTGTCTGCTAGTTTTTTGAAAGCTACAAATATTAAAACCTTATTATAGGTGTCAGTATCATGTAATAAATGTTCTAAAAGGTTAACTTTTGTATAAAAATTAGCGACATCGTAGCGTTGTTGTTCAATATTGTGTAATGGTGTTCCAGATACAGCAATAGTAACTCGTTGAGGTTTAATGAAAAAATCGGTTATTAATTCATCAACATCATCTGTCATAGTTGCCGAAAACATAATGTTTTGACGTCTTTCAGGTAAAATATCAAAAATATTGAGTAGCTGATGCCTAAAACCAAGATCTAACATTACGTCTACTTCATCTATTACTAATTTTTGGATGCTTTTTAATTGTAATACCCGACTTACAGCTAAATCAAATAATCGTCCTGGAGTTGCAACTATAATATCTTGTCCTTGAGCAACAGCCTGTTTTTGTGTGTTGATGTTTGTGCCACCATACACACCTAAAACACGTACATTGATGTATTTTGCTATTTTTTCAATCTCATCTACAACTTGTACCACCAATTCTCGAGTTGGAACCAAAACCAGAACTCTTGGGTTTTCTTGAGTTGAATATTTTAAATGACGTAAAACAGGTAACATATAAGCAAAGGTTTTTCCTGTACCTGTTTGAGCGATACCAACGACATCTTTACCTGAAGCAACCATGTTGAAGGCTTCAGCTTGAATAGGTGTTGGTTTTACAAACCCTAAATCGTCTAATGCGTTGTAAAGAGGTGTGTTTAAATTTAAATCCTGAAATGTGATTTGCTCATTCATGCGTCAAAGGTAAAAACTATTATGGGTAATTACTCTTCTTCATCAGATTTATTAAGTAATAGCTCTGACTGAGCTTTCCAGTTTTCATCTAGAGTGTCCCAGTTGGTTTTTGTGTCGTATAGTGTAAAATCTTTATCTTGAGAAACCTTATAAATAGGTCCAATTAAAGCAAAATAGGATTCGATTTCGTCATTATCAAAATCATAATTAATTGAGGTAGCATAATAACGGTTACCTTCATTTTCAATAACATCTATTAAATGGATCTCAAAACCATACTCATCTATTTCTTCTAAATAAGTATGTATAGATAATAATGCCATATTTTCTTCATCCAGATAAGTTAAAGGGACTTTATCGAGTTTATTTAAATCATGATAAGCTTTAATAATACTGAATCGAGAACTTAAACTATCCATTAAGCTGTTTAGTATCGGTTTTTTTATTGGAATTTCATTCTTTATCCTAGCTACAGCTGCATGTTTTTTAAACCAATCGTTGTCTGTTCTTGTAATTAGTTTATTCGTGAATTCCTCTACTAAAGTTCGATTTAAGATTTGTGAATCCATTAATCTTAGGTAATTGTATATGCGTCCATTGTAGGTGTAGTCATAATTAGTAGTGTCTTCTACTTCTTTAATATAATTGGCAATATCTTCATTGGCATATGTCATTAACTTCTCTGTTTTTTGGTTAATGACTTTAGCACCATAAATGCTATCGGCTAAAATGTCTCCTGAGATTTCTAATACTGAACTTCTTAAATCTTCAATTGAAACCAAATCAACCAACTTATCTAAATTGTTTACAGATAAAGAAAGAGAGTCTTTTAACGGACTAAATAATGACCAGTTATAGTTTTCAATTTTCTTAGGAGGATTATTGAATAGTAAATCCAAATAGGTGGTTATGGAATTTTCGTCATCCAATTGATGCATCAATGAAAGTATGTTGGATTTTAATTCTTCTGAAGTATTCAGTTTTTCATATTCTGTCTCAAGAATTTTTAAAGTTTCACCGTTACTAAATGTGCTAAATTCATTCAGTATTGCCGATTTAATTTGTTCGCTTGATTCAGAATCTTCATAATTTATAGCAAATGATTTGTGTAAATCAGGCAGGTCTTTTTCTTCAAATTCATAATATTCAAAGGCACCAATTGCTCGCTTTTGTACAATACTATCTTTAGATTTTAAATCGCTTAAAATAAGCTTTGTTTTTGAAGAATAGATGTCGAACTCAGTTTCAGTAGCGTTGTCAATAAAAGAATTGAATATGTTGTCAGACATGTTTTTATTGTGGTCTTCATTAGCAATATAAGCAGTAAATAAGTGCCACTTTTTATTTTGAATCCACACTCTGCGTTTCGAAATGACACTACTATTATCACTAGTAAAAACAGCTTCGATTCCATCATAAGTACCAATCTTAATTGAACGTTTTTCAATAATTGAATCGTTCCAGTTTTTTAATAAATCTAAATTGTCACTATAGAATTGAGTAAGATCAGAAGTTTTAAAATAGTCTTGAAAATCGCCATAAGAGTATTGGTAAACATCACCAGTATTTGGATCTGTTGTATAGTAGTCATAAGATCCTTTAAACAGGGTAGAGTCAAAGTTTTCAGTATCTATACTGACCTTAATATTGTCAAATTTTTTAATTTTTATCTCTGTGTTTTCAACTGTATATTCTTCTAGCGGAGCAGTTTCATAATCAATAAATTTGAAATCTTTAAAGAATGGATTGTTTAGAGAAACTTTATCTGTTTCGTTAAGTTTTTGTTGAAGTAGAAGATAAGTTCTGTTTCCTCTAATATATACTCTAATAAATGAGTGGTATTTATCATTGATTAAAACTTCATATTCACGCCCTTCGTACCCATTCAAGTAAATGATTTTTGGTTCAGAAACTGCTGTGCCATTACTTGATATGTGTTCAGACATGAACTGAAATGAACCTTCGGGATTATCCATATAGTATCCTTTAGGTAAATCATTATATCTAAATAAATAATTATCATTATTTGCTTTATCAACAACACTGTACATGTTTAAAAAGTAGGGTTCACCTTCTGGGTCAAGAGGGTTTGGAGCTTCTCTCGAAAAACTTTTGGGCTTTCCAGGTAAATTTATTGAAAAGGCACCTTCTTTATAAATTTTAGTTTCCCAAGAAGCTACTTTGGGTTGTTTAGGAGTCGATTGTGGTTCAAAAAAGGTTGCGGAACTCAAAAAACGATCAACAGATTTTAAATTAGTGCTCGGGTTTTCAGTTTGAACAGTATGGTAATACACCATTTTATCTTTTATAGATATTTGGGATGTAATGGTTGTTTGGTCTTCTTGAACTAAAATTGTTTTGTTTTGAATACCACCTTCAATAGCACGTTCTTTATTATATACGATACTACCATTGTATGTACTTTCAAGTCGTTTGATGTAATTTTCTATTAAATCTCTTGTTGGTAAAGTGTCTGAAGGTGTATGCCTAAAATCTAAACCAAACATTACATATGATGAATTGTCTACCGGAGAATGATATGTATGCACTTTAAAACTTTCAGTATCTTCTGTGTAATTTGGAGCACTTGGTAGCTCAACCGAATACCCTAAGTCTTTGTCAATAAATGTGAACCATTTAAATTTCGATTGATCAATTTTAAAGTTGTTTGCAATACCAGTGAATTCTGCTATAA
The DNA here is from genome assembly GCF_045105015.1 of Psychroserpens sp. Lineage (GTDB taxonomy): Bacteria > Bacteroidota > Bacteroidia > Flavobacteriales > Flavobacteriaceae > Psychroserpens. Next base: position 9,317 of record NZ_JBGCCX010000095.1, on the reverse strand, counting down.
CAGGAGTTAGAGTATAGCCTTTTTGCTGTAGTAATTTTATAACACCAAACTCTCCTGGTAAATGTGCTGTTCCAATAGCAGAAAATAAGCTTTGCTTTTTTATTATTTTATCTATGTTGGAAGCCATGATCTTATTTCTTTCAATGATTTCATCATCAAAACCGTTTAGTTCTTCAATCATATAGCGCTCTATTTTAAAGATGTTTCCCTCGTAATAAAGTTCTGTTAGTACATTTTTCATGGAGTCCATCTCAACAATAGGACTTTCAATTTTATCTAATATATAGGCTCTTTTTTCTTTTTTGCTTAAAGATTCAAAATGGTTTATTTGCGTTTCAATGGCTTCTAAACCTGTAATTTCTTTTTGCATTGTTTTTGCCTGACTTAGCAAATACATATCCACAAAAGTAGATTTGTCGGTTTGCTTATCCTCATCAGGATACAATAGATTAAGAATAATATTTGGATCTTTTAGTTTTGATTCTTCAAACGAATAGCCATTAATTTCTTTAAAACGCTCTACTAGTAGTTGGTATTCTTGATTGTTTAAAACGGATTTAAAAGTATCTTTAGGATTATCTTTAATAATCTTATTGTTTACAGCTATATATGTTGAATCCATGTGTATCTCTAGAGCAAATACTTCGCAGCTTTTTATTGCAGGCATGACGGCATCACTAAATTTAAAAGCTCTAATGTCGTCTACATGCATGGTTCCAAATAAATAGGAAGGTGATTGCAGTCCATTACCTTCAACTTTCCATAACAAATTATAATTTTCTTGATTTTGAGCAAAAACAACTGAATTGCAAAACCCCAAAGCGATAATAAATAACTGAAGTAAAATTTGTTTTTTTAAATTGAGTCTGATCTTCATATGTGGCAATATTTTTACAATTATAGTAAGTTTTGTGACGGATATTGTCTGCTTCTTAATAAATTTGAATCGTTGTATTCTAAAATAAGAATTTGAGAAAAATAATTCACAGAAGTATAAAAAGCGATAATCAATATAAGGAAAAATTATTGACTTGGAGTCAGCAGTTTTTTGAAGTTGTTTGGTTAGATTCAAATAATTACCAACAACAGTATTCAAATTATGATGCAGTACTTGCTGTAGATGCATTTACAAGTATTCAAACCGATTATTACGATGCTTTTGAGCAATTAAAAGTGTATCAATCTGCTACTAAAGATTGGTTGTTTGGCTACTTGTCTTATGATTTAAAAAATGATGTCGAGAAGTTGTCTTCTAGTAATTTTGATGGCTTACAGTTTCCTGAATTGTTTTTCTTTCAACCAAAAAAACTATTCCTACTTAAAGGTAATAAATTAGAAATTCAGTATTTAAATCTTGTGTCTGATGAAATTGAAACCGACTTGATGCACATTGAATCTACGGTTGTTTCTACTGAAATTGCAAAGCCTACAGAAGATGATGCTGTTAAAATCAAGTTGCGAATTCACAAGGATGAATACTTTAATAAAATCAATACTGTATTAAATCATATTCAAAGAGGTGATATTTATGAAGCTAATTTTTGTCAGGAATTTTATGCCGAAAACACGTCAATTAAACCCATAGAAATCTATAGAAATCTTAATCGGATTTCAAAACCACCGTTTGCAACATTTTTGAAATTGTACGATAAATATTTGCTCTCAGCTTCACCTGAACGTTATTTAAAAAAAGAAGGTTGTATGATAACATCACAACCCATTAAAGGGACAGCGAAACGATCTTCTGATAAAGCAAAAGATGATTTATTAAAAAAAGCACTTTCCGAAGATGTAAAAGAACGAAGCGAGAATGTTATGATTGTAGATTTAGTCAGAAATGATTTGTCTAAAACAGCTACAAAGGGAAGTGTAAAAGTTAAGGAGCTTTGTAAAGTGTATTCCTTTGATCAAGTGCATCAAATGATATCAACTGTGACTTCAGACATCAAAGACGAAGTGCATCCTGTTGATGTAATTAAAACAACTTTTCCAATGGGAAGTATGACTGGTGCTCCAAAAATTTCAGCGATGAATATAATTGAAGAACTCGAAGAAACGAAACGCGGATTGTATTCGGGAGCTGTTGGCTATTTTACTCCAAATGATGATTTTGATTTTAATGTGGTTATAAGAAGTATCTTGTATAACGAATCTCAAAATTATGTATCTTACTCAGTTGGTGGAGCTATTACAGCTAAAAGTGTACCTCTTAAAGAGTATGAAGAGTGTTTGCTAAAAGCTAAAGCCATGAGAGAGGTTTTAGAGCGATAGATAACTTGTAGTTTAAAAGATATACCTTTGAAAAGTGCTAGAAGAATTTAGAAATCATATTAATAATAACCTTCCTTTTTTAAAAGAGAGCAAACTTTTGATTGCCATTTCAGGAGGATTAGATAGTGTGGTTCTAACTCATTTATCTCATAGTTTGAATTTAAATATCACATTAGCTCATTGTAATTTTAATTTGCGTGGAAGCGAAAGTGATGCAGATGAAACTTTTGTTAATGCTCTCGCTAAGCAATTGGATACAGAAGTTTTTATAGAATCTTTTAATACAACAGCTTATGCCAAAACTGAAAAACTGTCGATTCAGATGGCTGCTCGTGAACTACGTTATGATTGGTTTAAAGATCTATCCGAAAACTTAAGTTTCGATTATATTTTAACTGGACATCATGCAGACGATAACCTCGAAACTTTTTTTATAAATCTTACAAGAGGTTCAGGTTTGACTGGATTAATTGGTATTCCAGAAGTGAATGATGTAATTGTGCGTCCTCTTTTACCTTTTTCTAGAGATGAATTAGAAACTTATGCAAAAGTACAGCATCTTAAATGGAAAGAGGATAGTAGTAATGCATCTGATAATTATTTAAGAAACAAATTACGACATCATATTATTCCTCAATTAAAAGGAATAACTCCAGAGTTATTATCTAATTTTAATAAGACAGTTTCAAATTTAAAAGACACGGCAGATATTGTTGATGAAAGTTTAAATGCCGTTGCTAAAAGAGCAATAGCTGATATTGATGAACAGCAAGTCAAATTCAAATTTTCAGAATTTATAAAAGTAAATAACCCGAAAGCCTATCTATATGAAATGTTTAAGGATTATGGTTTTACTGAATGGAATGATATAATCGGCTTGCTAAAGGCACAATCTGGAAAACAAGTCTTATCGAAAACACATCGTCTAATCAAAGATAGAAAACATCTAATTTTGACAAACAGAAGTGATAATGTCATTCAGAATGATAGTAAAGAACCTTTAGTTATAAAAGATTTAAGCGCTTCTGTCGAAACATCTTTTGGTAGTTTAAGATTTGATTGCGTTGCAGTTATGAGTAAAGATTCAAAGACTAAAATTTTTATAGATAAAGACAAATTAAAATTGCCACTACAACTTCGTAGATGGGAAAAAGGAGACTTGTTTTATCCTTCAGGAATGAATGGTAAAAAGAAATTGAGTAAATACTTTAAAGATGAAAAGTATTCCCTTATTGATAAAGAGAATACATGGTTGTTATGTTCTGAAGATGATATTATATGGATTATTGGAGGTCGAACTGATAATAGATTTAAAGTGACCAAGGACACAAAACAGATTCTAAAAATCACACTTACAAACGAGAAGTAATTATATGCAAAAAGTACAGGGTCAAATAGTAGATATAAAAAATAGACGCATTTTTAAAGGAGAGGTTGTTTTTGACGACGGTAAAATCAAATCTATCGAAGAAAAAGAACATGACGTTAATCATTTTATTCTACCAGGTTTCGTAGATGCGCATATTCATATTGAAAGCTCGATGCTTGTTCCAAGTGAATTTGCAAGAATAGCTGTAAATCACGGAACTGTTGCTACAGTATCAGATCCTCACGAAATTGCTAATGTGCTTGGTGTAAAGGGAGTCGACTTCATGATTGAAAATGGTAAGCAAACGCCATTTAAATTTAATTTTGGAGCACCTTCATGTGTGCCAGCAACAAGTTTTGAATCTGCTGGTGCTATTATTAATTCTGATGATATAAAGGAATTAATGTCACGACCAGAAATCAAGTACCTAGCCGAAATGATGAATTATCCAGGTGTCTTGTTTGATGATGAAGAGGTTATGAAAAAAATCGCATGGGCAAAACATTATAACAAACCAATTGACGGTCACGCGCCAGGAGTTGTTGGTGATGATATTACAAAATATATAGCTGCTGGAATTTCTACTGATCACGAATGTTTTACATATGACGAAGGTCTAGAGAAACTTCAAAAAGGTATGAAGGTTTTAATTCGAGAGGGTAGTGCAGCTAAAAATTTTGAGGCATTAATAGATTTACTCCCTAAATATTACGAAAGTATCATGTTTTGCAGTGATGATAAACATCCTGATGATTTAATAATAGATCATATTAATAAATTGTGTGCTCGTGCTGTTGCAAAAGGAATAGATGTATTTAAAGTACTACAAGCGGCTTGTATTAATCCTGTTGAACATTATAATTTAGACGTTGGACTTTTACAATTAGGAGATCAAGCAGATTTTATAATAGTTGAGAATTTAAATGATTTTAAAGTACTTCAAACCTACATTGATGGTAAATTACTTAGTGAAAATGGAAGTTCTAAGTTGAAATCTATAAAATTTGATACTCTTAATAATTTCAATACAAATAAAAAAGAAGTGTCAAGTTTTAGGATCACTTCTGATGCTAAACAGATTAGAGTTATTGAGGCCTTAGAAGGTCAGTTAGTAACCAACGAACTAATTAAAGATACTACTGTAATAGATGGAAATTTAGTATCAAATACTGATGCTGATATTTTAAAAATGACAGTTGTTAATCGTTATAATAATAATCAACCTGCCTTGGCATTCATAAAGAATTTTGGATTAAAAGAAGGTGCGATTGCATCATCAGTTGGACATGATTCTCACAATATCATTGCTGTAGGTGTTTCAGATGAAGCAATTTGCAAAGCTGTAAACCTCATTATTGAAAATAAAGGCGGCATATGTGCAGTGTCAACTTCAGAAGAAAAAATTGTGTCACTGCCAGTTGCAGGAATTATGAGCGATAAAGATGGTGAGACTATAGGGAAACAATATGCTGAATTAGATGCCTTATCAAAAAAACTTGGTAGCCAACTAAATGCGCCTTACATGACATTATCGTTTATGGCTTTATTAGTTATTCCTTCACTTAAGTTAAGCGATAAAGGATTGTTTAACGGGAAAACTTTTGAATTCACATCATTAACTGTTAATTAAAAAGATGCCAGTTTTAGAATCTAACTTCAAACCACCTTTTCAGTTTAAAAACGGATTTGTTGCCACAGTATATTCTGGTTTATTCCGAAAAATAAAAGGTCTAGATCAAGAACGTGAACGGATTGATACACGTGATGAAGATTTTTTAGATTTAGATTGGAGTTTTGCTAAGTCAAAATCCGATGCTGTTATAATCTTGCTTCATGGATTAGAAGGCCATGCGCAACGACCTTATGTTACAGGTGCAGCAAAATTATTTAATCAAAATGGAGTAGATGCTGTTTGTGTAAACTTTAGAGGCTGTAGCGGACAAGATAATCGGTTTTATAATAGTTATCACTCAGGTGCTACAGATGATTTAGATGATGTTGTACTTCATTGTGTAAAAAAAGGGTATTCAAAAATTTATATCAAAGGCATTAGTTTAGGTGGAAATATTACTTTAAAATACCTAGGAGAAGATCGAGACATACCAACTCAAATTAAATCTGCTATTGCGATTTCTGTACCAGTCCATCTGCATGGTTCTGCAAATGAATTGCATAAGTTGAAGAATAAAGCTTTTGCTATTCGATTTAAAAAACATCTAGTAGATAAATTAAAGCTAAAGATTAAGCAATTTCCAGAAAACATTTCAGTTGAGGAAATTAAATCAATCAGTACTTTAAGGGATTTTGATGAAGTGTATACATCAAAAGCACATGGTTTTAAAGATGCTTCAGACTATTATAAACAATCCAGTAGTTTACAGTTTTTAGGGAATATTAATATTCCTACATTATTAATCAATGCACTTAACGATTCATTCTTGTCGCCAGAATGTTTTCCTGTAAAAGAGGCCAAACAGAATGAATATCTTTTTTTAGAAATGCCAAAGTTTGGAGGTCATGTAGGATTTATTCAAAAGAATAATGTGTATTATAATGAACTTCGTGCTTTAGAATTTATTAAAGGCATATTTTAGGGTGTTTTTAACCCAAATTCTTAGTTTTATTACTCATTATTTGTAGGCTATTTTCTACAAAATCAGTCAATTTCATTTTATCGGACTTTTTTACATTTTTATTCCTTTGACAGATGAAATTTGTCAAATTGACGAAAAATTATAGTCATCTTATTTCCAATAAATTAACATAGGTTAATATTGCAAAGTTATATTTCTGTAAGAAAAAACAGATAAATACACCCTAATACATACATTAATTAAACTAATTTCAAATGAAAAAAAATTACCCGCAAAAACTTAGAAGTAGATTTGCAGTTTTGTTGTTTTTTGTCTCTTTGATCTCAGCATGGGCTCAAACAGGTAATACAACACAATCAGATTGCGGTTCTATTGATGGACTTTATATTTACGATCAGTCTACAGACTCATCAGTTTTAGGTCCTATTCATGACAATGCCCAAATTAATATAGATAACCTACCAAGCAGCTACTATTTAGTAGTACAAACTATCGGAAATATTGAAAGTGTCTCACTCAATGTAGATGCTAATTCTTTAACAGAAAATGTAGTTCCATATACATTTCCTGGTGATGGTCAAAATGGTAACAATTGGAATGCTAGTTTAGGATCACATCACGTTTCAGCAATTGCATTTATACAAGATAATGCAGCAGGTACCCATTGTGACTCAATAGATTTGTCATTTACTCTTTTTTCAAACAATCAAAATCCTAATGTAATTTATCCACCAGCAAATCCAACATGTGATTCTGGTGCTTTTCTTTGGGAGAATCACATAGATGTGACAAATCTTTCAGGATCTTATGGGATTCCACAAGCAGATTTAAGATTTATCGACGGACAAACAACACGTTTTACAATTCCAGGTCCTTATCCTTCTGAATTTAATAATGCTGTAACAGTATCTCTAAGTGAAGTTGTGTCTTGGGACGGATATCAAAATAGAGTTAATATAACTCAAACTAATGAAAAATGGAAAGTTGTATTTAAGAAAAACGGAAATATAGTTTTTGAATCTTCATATACTGAAGATACTCCTGATAATATGGCTTCAGGTGAATGGATTGGAGCATTAGAATCAGATATATTTTTACCTCAAGGTACTGATGAAATAATTATTGTTCACATAGAAGACTCAGTATTTGGTGAAGGGTCTATTTATCCTTCTGCAAACTCAGTAGTGCCTTCTTCTATTTGTATTTCTTATGAATCAGAAGTTGAGGAAATAATGCCTCCAACAAATCCAACGTGTGATGCTGGAGCTTTCCTATGGGAAAACGAAGTAAACATTTCTTCAAATGGAAATGTTACTACTAATCTAAGATTTATTGACGGACAAACAACTCAATTTACAATTCCAGGACCTTATCCATCAGAATTCAATAGTGCGGTAACTGTATCGCTTAATGAAGTTGTCTCTTGGGATGGGTATTTGAATAGAGTCAATGTTACTCAAACTAATGAAAAGTGGAAAGTTGTATTTAAGAAAAACGGAAATATAGTTTTTGAATCTTCTTACACTGAAGATGTTGAAGATAATGTGGTTTCTGGAGAATGGATTGGAGCATTAGAATCTGATATATTTTTACCACAAGGTACAGATGAAATAATTATTGTTCATATTGAAGATTCTCAATTAGGTGATGGTTCTTTTCCTTCAGCAAATTCTGTAGTACCTACTTCAATTTGTATTGCATACGAAGCAGAAGAGATTGTGCCACCAACAAATCCAACATGTGATGCTGGTGCTTTTCTATGGGAAAATGAAGTAGATATTTCTTCAAACGGAAATGTCTCTACTGACTTAAGGTTTATCGACGGTCAAACAACACAATTTACAATACCAGGTCCATATCCTACTGAATTTAATAATGCCGTAACGGTTTCTATTAATGAAGTTATTTCTTGGGACGGGTATTTGAATAGGGTTAATGTAACTCAAACTAATGAAAAATGGAAACTTGTATTTAAGAAAAATGGAAACATCATTTTTGAATCTTCATACACTGAAGATGTAGAAGATAATGTGGTTTCTGGTGAATGGATTGGTGCATTAGAATCTAATGTATTCTTACCACAAGGTACAGATGAAATAATCATTGTTCATATTGAAGATCCACAGTTAGGTGATGGTTCTTTTCCATCAGCAAATTCTGTAGTACCTACGTCAATATGTATTTCTTATGAGATTCAAACAGCTTCATTGGGAGATACAGTATTTTTAGATATCGATCTGGATGGAATTCAAGATCCAGGAGAAGAGGGTGTTGAAGGAGTAACAGTTTTATTATTAGACTGTGATGGAAATGAATTAGATTCAACAGAGACTGACGAAAATGGTAACTATTTATTTACAGACTTAGATCCAAATATAGATTACATAGTAGAATTTGTAACGCCAAACGGATTTGAAGTGTCACCAGCAAATCAAGGTGGAGACGATGCAAATGATTCAGATGCAGGTGAAGATGGACAAACAGAATGTATCGATTTAGAGCCAGGAGAAGAAAACTTAACTGTAGACGCAGGTATTTATGATCCAGTAAATGTTGGAGATACAGTATTCTTTGATGTTGATAGAGATGGTATCCAAGATTTAGGAGAAGCAGGAGTTGAAGGAGTAACAGTTCAATTGTTAGATGAAGATGGAAATGTAGTTGATGAGGTTACTACAGATGAAAATGGCAACTATTTATTTGAAAATGTAATTCCAGGCGAATATGTTATCATGTTTGTTGAAGGAACATTGCCAGATGACTATGAATTCACAACTGCAAATGCAGGAGGAGATGATGCAATAGATTCAGATGCAGGAGATTTAGGAAAAACAGAACCATTTACAGTAATAGCAGGTCAAGACGATGACTTAACTTATGATGCAGGTATCATTTTACCAACAGCTTCATTAGGAGATACAGTATTTTTAGATAACGATCAGGATGGAATTCAAGATCCAGGAGAAGAGGGTGTTGAAGGAGTTACAGTTTTATTATTAGACTGTGATGGAAATGAATTAGATGCAACAGAGACTGACGAAAATGGTAACTATTTATTTACAGACTTAGATCCAAATATAGAT
>NZ_JBGCCX010000094.1:0-14357 GCF_045105015.1 Psychroserpens sp. | reverse complement strand
ACAATTTGGTACTTCTCGTCTAATCTTCCTACATGCTCTTTTAAATCTAATACATCTTGATTTAAATTAGCTGTTGGTAAGATATATACGTTTGATTTATCAATTTGGACTTCTTTTTCAAATCTATTATTGAAGCTTCTTAATTTATCGATGGCTGTATTCTTTGCAATTCGATATAACCAAGTAAATAGTTTTGCTTTTTTTGAGTCGTACTTTTTAGCATTTTTCCAAACTTTAACAAAAGTTTCTTGTAAAGCATCTTGAGCAATTTCTTCATTTATGGTCACTTTAAGAATTACCCCATATAAACTGTCTGAGTAATTTTCATAGAGCAGACTTATGGCTTTTTTATCACCACTCTCAAGTAGTTTTACAATTTGGTTTTCTATAGGAGTACTCAAAAAAAATTAATTATGTTAAAATTGAATTTGAAATGGTCCAAATATATAGTTGTGTTCGTATATATTAAGGTTGGTAAAGTTAATTAAAAATTAACGGAACAAAATTAAGATTAAATCTGTCAAAATTTATGTCCTTTCTTAAGGGGTTGATTAATAGCTTTTTCAAATTTTTACAGAAAAATTAAAGCCTCAATTTATTGAGGCTTTTTGTTTAAATAATATTTACTTCAGCGTCAATATTGATATCAAAAAGGCGGAATACAGTTTTTTGAATGAGTCTTGACAATTCAAGGATGTCTTTTCCTGAAGCTCCACCATAATTTACAAGAACTAAAGCTTGTTTCTTATGAACACCATAGTTACCGAGTTTTTTTCCCTTAAAACCAGCAGTTTCTATTAACCAGCCAGCAGGTACCTTAATTTCATTTTTTGAAATTACATAATGTGGTACTTTAGGGAAATTGTTTTGTAATTCTAAGAATGCAGTTTCTGATATTATTGGATTTTTAAAAAAACTTCCACTATTTCCAATTTCTTTTGGGTTAGGTAATTTACTCTGTCTTATTGATATGACAGCCTTAGAAACGTCTTGTATTGTAGGTTTTAAAACTTTCATATGCTCTAATTCTGAGGTAATAGCTCCATAATTAGTATTAAGAATATGATGCTTTTTAGTTAATTTAAATAAGACATTCAATATGATATACTTGTCTTTAGCGTTTTGTTTAAAAATTGAATTACGATAACCAAATCCACAATCAGAATTTTTAAATGTTTCCACTTCTAAGGTTTCAAGATTTAAGACCTCGCATGATTCAAAAGTGTCTTTAAGTTCTACACCATAAGCACCAATATTTTGAATGGGACTTGTGCCAACATTTCCTGGTATAAGTGAAAGGTTTTCTAAACCACCAAAATCATTGTCTAAAGTCCAAAGTACGAATTCATGCCAATTTTCGCCCGCTTTAGCTTGAACAAATACAGTATCTTTTGTTTGAGAAGTGATGTTTATACCTTTTAGGTTAATATGTAAAACCAGTGCATCAATGTCTTTGGTAAGTAGCATATTGCTTCCGCCACCTAGAATAAATTTAGGAGAATGCTTCTCAGACTTATAAATCGATTTTAATTCATCTATAGAATTAACAGAAACAAACTGTTTTGCTTTAACATCTATACCAAACGTATTGTAATGTTTTAGAGATATGTTATTTTGAATTTGCACTAGTCTTTATAAACTTTTAGTGCTTCTTTTAAAATATTCACAGCTTTAACTAAACTCTCTTTATTTAAAACGTAAGCAATTCTAATTTGATTTAGTCCAACTCCAGGTGTACTGTAAAATCCTGCAGCAGGAGCCACCATAACAGTTTCTCCATTCACATCAAATGATTCTAAAAGCCATTGGGCAAAAGTATCTGAATTCTTTATTGGTAATTGAGCGATACAATAAAAAGCACCTTTTGGATTAGCAACTTGTACACCCTCAATTTTGTTGAGTTCTTCAATAAGAATATTTCTTCGTTGTACATATTCGTCAATGACATCGTCAAAATAACTTTGTGGTGTTTCTAAGGCTGCTTCACTAGCAATTTGTGCAAGTGTTGGCGGACTTAATCTTGCCTGAGCAAATTTCAAGGCAGTTTTTATTACTTCTTTGTTTTTTGACACTAAACAACCAATTCGAGCGCCACACATACTATATCGCTTAGAGACAGAATCAATAACTATAGCATGGTTCTCTAGACCTTCTTCTTGTAAGATTGAGTAATGACTAATACCATCATAAGCAAATTCTCTATACACTTCATCAGCAATTAAAAATAAATCGTGTTTTTTTACAATAGCTGCTAATTTCTTTATCTCTTCTTTTGAGTAAAGGTATCCAGTTGGGTTCCCTGGATTACATATTAAAATTGCTTTTGTTTTAGCAGTGATTAATTTTTCAAATTCTTCAATAGGAGGTAAGGCGAAATTATCTTCAATTTTAGAAATAACAGGAACTACTTTTACACCAGAAGCAGTTGAAAATCCATTGTAGTTTGCATAAAATGGTTCTGGTATTATCACTTCATCATCAATATCTGTAATGCTTCCGAATGCAAATAGGAGAGCTTCACTACCACCAGTGGTAACAATTATATCATCATGTTTTACAGGGATGCTATGATTAGCATAATAATTGGCCAGTTTTTCGCGAAAAGCTTCAGAGCCTTCAGATCGAGTGTATGCTAAAATATCTAAAGAGTGAATCTTTACAGCATCTAATGCAACTTGAGGTGTTTTAATATCAGGTTGACCAATATTAAGATGAAATACTGTTTTTCCTTGTTTGTAAGCGTTTTCAGCAAAAGGCACCAGTTTTCGAATTGGAGATTCTGGCATGTCTTGCCCTTTTTTTGATATTCTTGGCATAATGAAATTATTTAAGTTGTAAAGTTCTGAAAATTATCTTAAAGTTTATTTAAAAAAATGAGCTAAAAATATAAGATGTAGTAAAGATTTGTAACTTGTTTATTAGACTATGATGGTATTAAAAAAAATATTTGTTACTTCTTTTTTATTCTTGCTATGTTTTACCTTTTCTTTTGGTCAAGGAGAATTTGATTTACCTCAAAGTAGAACTGATAAAATTAAATTTCAACTTATTAATAATCAGATGATTATTCCTGTCGAAATTAATGGTGTTGAACTTTCTTTTTTGTTAGACACAGGAGTTAGTAAGCCAATATTATTTAATATTACAAATATTGATTCACTTCAGATTAATAATGTAGAGACTATCTTTCTGAGAGGTTTAGGTGATGGTGAATCTGTTGAAGCATTAAAATCTCAGAATAATTTTTTTAAAATTGGAAATACTGTTAATGTCAATCAATATATCTATGTTGTTTTTGACCAAGATATAAATTTCACACCTAGATTAGGAGTTCCTGTACATGGTATAATTGGTTATGATATTTTCAAAAACTTTGTTGTAGAAATTAATTATCGGTCAAAATATTTAAAGCTTCATAGACAGGATGCCTACAAATACAAGAAATGTAAAAGTTGTGAAACTTTTAATTTGTCTTTCTACAATAACAAACCTTACATAGACATTGAAGTAATGCTAGATGAAAAAAAGCTACCTGTTAAACTACTAGTGGATACAGGTAGCAGTGACGCACTATGGTTGTTTGAAGACGACAGTCTAGGTATTTCAGCAAAATATTATAATTATTTTGATGATTTTTTAGGTCGAGGTTTAAGTGGAAATGTCTACGGAAAAAGATCTTTAATTAAATCTGTAAACCTCAAAAATTTTGAACTTAAAAATGTTAACGTAGCATTTCCAGATTCCACAGCAATCGTTCACGCTCGTAAAATTAGAGGTAGAAATGGAAGTATTGGAGCAGAAATATTAAAACGCTTTAATCTCATCATAGACTATGGGAAAGCTAAAATGACATTAAAAAAAAATGGAGGTTTTAAAGCTGGTTTTCATTATAATAGAAGTGGAATTGTAATAGAGCAAACGGGATTGAGAGTTGTAAAAGAGTTAACTAGAAATTCAATTTTTGATTCTTATGGTCAAAAAAACAAAGACAAAATTTCTATTAATTACTCTAATCATTATGAGTACAAATTACAGCCAGCCTTTACTATAGTTTTAATTAGGAAGAATTCTGTAGCTGAAAAAGTAGGCCTTAAAGTTGATGATATTATTTTAAGTGTAAATGGTAAGGAGGCCCACACATTAAAGTTACAAGAGGTGATTAGTTATTTTAGAAATCGACCAGGAAAATCTATTCGATTAAAAGTAGAACGCGATAAAGAAATCATGAATTTCAATTTTGTACTTGAAGATGTCTTCAAACAAAAAGAACTCCCATAAATGAGAGTTCTTGTATTATAATTAGATAGAACGATATTATTGTTCCATCACACTTTTGTCTTTTTTCTCTAGCGGATTTTGTTTGCTAGGATCTACAACTAAACCTTTAATTTTTAATGCTACACTAGGAGTGTCAGCATTAGAAGTGACTGTTATAGTTTTTCTGATTGGATTTACTCTATTTGTGTCATACTTAACAGAAATTTCACCAGTTTCTCCAGGCATTATAGGTCCGTCTGGTTTTTTAGGTACAGTACAACCACAGGTAGATTTTACTTTAGAAATTATTAAAGGTGCATTACCAGTGTTTGTGAATTTAAATACTCTTACACCATCAGATCCTTTATCAATGGTACCATAATCAATTACATCGGTTTCAAATTCTATTTTTGCAACCTTTTCTTGAGCTGAAACACCCAAGCTTAGTAAACCTACAAATAAAATTAATATTACATTTTTCATCATTTAAATTTTAAATTGATACTATCAAAACTACTTACTTTTTAGCATTCTGCAAAATTAATTAGATGTAATGCAATATTAATTAACATCCTCTAGGATAAATCTGTCAATAATATACCGACATTAATTTCGCAAAAAAAGAAATATAAGTACTTTTGTCTGTCATAAAGCAAAAACAATACCAAAGCATGAACATACCGACAAAATATTCAGCATCTAATGTAGAAAGTAAGTGGTATAACTACTGGATGGAGCATAATTATTTTCATTCTGTTCCTGATGAAAGAGAACCATATACAATAGTTATTCCTCCACCAAATGTGACAGGAGTCCTGCATATGGGACACATGCTTAATAATACCATTCAAGATGTTCTAATAAGGAGGGCAAGATTGCAAGGAAAAAATGCTTGTTGGGTTCCTGGTACAGACCATGCTTCTATTGCTACAGAAGCTAAAGTTGCAGCAAAACTTAAGACTCAAGGTATTGATAAAAATGATTTGACAAGAGAAGAATTTTTAAAACATGCTTGGGATTGGACTGAAGAATATGGAGGAGTTATTCTCGAGCAATTAAAAAAACTCGGATGTTCTTGTGATTGGGATCGTACTAAATTTACGATGGATGATGATATGAGTGAAGCCGTTATCAAAGTGTTTGTTGATTTATACAACAAAGGTTTGATTTACAGAGGTTATCGAATGGTAAATTGGGATCCCGAAGCTAAAACCACTTTGTCTGATGAAGAGGTTATTCATATTGAACAACAAGGTTTACTTTATTATTTAGAATATAAAATTGAAGGCAGTGATGAAAAATTAACTATTGCCACGACTCGTCCTGAGACAATTTTTGGAGATACTGCTATTTGTATTAATCCCAACGATGAACGATTTGTACACTTAAAAGGAAAGAAGGCTATTGTGCCTATCTGCGGAAGAGTGATACCTATTATTGAAGATGAATATGTAGATGTTGAGTTTGGTACAGGTTGTTTGAAAGTAACTCCTGCACATGATGAAAATGATAAAGTTTTAGGTGATAAACATAATCTTGAAGTGGTTGATATATTTAATGAAGATGCAACACTAAATAGTTATGGACTGCATTATAAAGGTCAGGATCGTTTTGTGGTAAGAAAAGCAGTTGCAAAAGAATTAGAAGTAGCTGGAATTATTGTTAAAACGGAAAATCATATAAATAAAGTTGGTACTTCAGAACGAACAAAAGCGATTATCGAACCTCGTTTAAGTGATCAATGGTTCCTGAAAATGGAAGATTTGGCTAAACCAGCACTAGATGCTGTTCTCAAAAATGGTGATGTTAAGTTATTTCCTAAGAAATTTGAAAATACCTACAGACATTGGATGGAAAATATTCGAGATTGGAATATTTCTCGTCAGTTACGATGGGGACAACAAATTCCAGCGTTTTATTATGGAGATGGTAAAGAAGATTTTGTAGTTGCTGAAACAATTGAATCAGCTTTAGAACTCGCCAAAGAAAAAGCAAATAATCAAGAATTGACAACTAGCGACTTACGCCAAGATTCAGATGCTTTAGACACTTGGTTTAGCTCATGGTTATGGCCAATGAGTGTGTTTGATGGTATTAGAAACCCAGAAAACGAAGAAATAAAATATTATTATCCAACAAATGATTTAGTTACTGGTCCAGATATTTTATTCTTTTGGGTTGCTCGAATGATTGTAGCTGGTTATGAATACAAAGATCAAAGACCTTTTGAAAATGTATATCTTACAGGTTTAGTAAGAGATAAACAACGACGTAAAATGTCTAAATCACTTGGTAATTCTCCAGATGCTTTAAAACTAATTGAAGATTATGGTGCTGATGGTGTTAGAGTAGGCTTACTGTTAAGCGCAGCTGCTGGAAATGACTTAATGTTTGATGAAGAGTTATGCAATCAAGGTAAAGGATTTGCTAATAAAATATGGAATGCCTTTAGATTAGTTCAAGGATGGGAAATAAAAGATATCGACCAACCAGAATCTTCTAAAATAGCTATCGACTGGTATGAACAGAAGTTTCAAAATGCTTTAGTAGAAATTGAAGACCATTATAGTAAGTACAGATTATCAGATGCTTTAATGAGTATGTATAAATTAATTTGGGATGATTTCTGTTCTTGGCTTTTAGAAATGATAAAGCCAGCATACCAACAACCAATTGATAAGAGAACTTATGCTTCAGTGATTTCTATATTTGAAAATAACTTAAGGATCTTACATCCTTTTATGCCTTTCTTAACTGAGGAGATATGGCAGCATAT
The DNA here is from genome assembly GCF_045105015.1 of Psychroserpens sp. Taxonomy (GTDB): domain Bacteria; phylum Bacteroidota; class Bacteroidia; order Flavobacteriales; family Flavobacteriaceae; genus Psychroserpens. The sequence goes on along the minus strand of NZ_JBGCCX010000094.1, from coordinate 7,324 downwards.
TACTGATCGTGAACCACAAGATGCCTTAATTGTTGCTCAATACCCTAAAATAGAAGCATTCGATTCAAAATTGATTTCTGACTTTGAAATTGTAAAAGATATTGTCTCAGGAATCAGAACCATTAGAAAAGAAAAGAATATTGCTTTTAAAGATTCAATTGAATTGAAGGTTCTAAATAACGAAAACTTCGAAGCTAAATATGATTCAATCATCTCTAAAATGGGTCATGTGTCTGAGATGAGTTCGGTTACACAAACTGTTGAAGGCGCATTGACGTTTAGAGTACTTTCAAATGAATATTTTATTCCAATGGAAGGCAGCATAGATGTCGAAGCTGAAATTGTAAAACTAACAGAAGAACTAAAATATACTGAAGGTTTTTTGAAATCAGTTCAAGGTAAGTTGAAAAATGAACGTTTCGTAAATAATGCTCCTGAACAAGTCGTTGCTAGTGAACGTAAAAAAGAAGCTGATGCCTTAGCTAAAATTGAAACTATTAAGGCAAGTTTGTCAAGTCTACAATAACAATACCATTACTATTAATATAAAAAAAGAGCTTAATTCAAGCTCTTTTTTTATATTAATAGTAAGTTTTATTTATGTTTATCATAAAAAACATAAATAAAAATTTATAGAATAATCTCATCATCTTTGCAGTGTAAACTAAAACATATAAATTATGATAACAGTAACATTGGCAAAAGGAGATGGTATAGGTCCTGAAATTATGGATGCAACCTTAAGTGTTTTAAATGCTGCTGGTGCAGATATAAACTTTGAAGAAATTGAAGTTGGAGAAAAGATGTATTTGAACGGCCATTCTACAGGTATTTCTGACAAGGCATGGGAAAAAATTAGAACCAATAAAATTCTTTTCAAAGCACCAATTACAACGCCTCAAGGAGGAGGTTATAAGAGTTTAAATGTAACCATGCGCAAAACATTAGGTTTGTATTCTAATATCAGACCATGTACAAGTATGCATCCTTTTGTACAAACAAAACATCCACTTATGGATGTTGTAATCATTAGAGAAAATGAAGAAGATTTGTATGCAGGAATTGAACACCAACAAACAGATGAAGTTGTTCAATGTTTAAAGTTAATAAGTAGGCCAGGTTGTGAAAAAATCATTACTTATGCTTTTGAATATGCCAAACGTTATGGTAGAAAAAAGGTGACTTGTTTTACAAAAGATAATATCATGAAACAAACAGATGGATTGTTTCACCAAGTATTTGATGAAGTAGCAGGACGCTATCCAGAAATTGAAAAAGAGCATTGGATAGTAGATATAGGAGCTGCTCTATTAGCTGATTCTCCAGAGTCTTTTGACGTGATTGTTATGCCTAATCTTTATGGAGATGTCATGTCTGATATTGCAGCTCAAATTGCAGGTTCAGTTGGTTTAGGAGGTTCTGCAAATATTGGTCAAGAGTGTGCAATGTTCGAGGCTATTCATGGCTCTGCTCCAAATATTGCTGGAAAAAACATAGCAAATCCTTCAGGATTAATTAATGCCTCTGTCATGATGTTAAATCATATTGGTCAAAATATAGTAGCTGAAAATATTCAAAACGCTTGGTTAAGAACCATTGAAGATGGTGTTCACACAGCAGATGTTTATGATCTAGTAATGAGTACAAAAAAGGTCGGTACTAAAGAATTTGCCGAAGCTGTAATCGCTAATTTAGGGAAAGCTCCAAAGCAGTTACCAACTGTTTCTTACGATAACAGTACACCTCTTATTTTACCAAAATATCAACGTAAACCAGCACGAGATAAAAAAGTTGTAGGTGTTGATTTGTTTGTAGATTGGCAAGGTGAAAATCCTAATGAATTGGCGTCTAAATTACAGAAATTAGATAATGATGAGTTAGAATTAGTTTTAATAACCAACAGAGGTGTGAAAGTTTGGCCACAAGGATTTAAAGAAACATTCTGTACAGACCATTGGAGATGTAGATATGCAGTTAAAGATGGGAAAGAATTGCAAAAAGGAAAAATAATTGAAGTACTAAAATCAGCTTTAGATCACAATGTAGATGCTATTAAAACTGAAAACCTTTACACTTTTGACGGTAAACGTGGATACTCACTCGGTCAAGGTCAATAAAGGAATAGATTATTAATTTAAAATGAATTTGAGTTAGTCTTCAAATGAAATCTAAATACAAAATAAGCCACTAGGTTGACCGTATCAATTGATTGTTTTTTAGATGGTAATTAAATTTAGTGTTCTTTTTTGAAATTTATGTAGATTAGTTAATAGCAAGTAGTTAATTCAAAAAAAGTCATCTGTGTATAGATGACTTTTTTTTACCATTCATTTATTTTATTGCTATCTAGTTTGACAAAAATAAACAGTAATATAGTAAAACCCCAAAGACCAGACCCTCCATAACTAAAAAATGGAAGTGGAATCCCTACTGTTGGTATTAACCCCATAACCATTCCTGTATTAATAGTAAAATGAATAAATATGATGGAAGCCACTGCATAACCATAAACGCGACTAAATTGAGACTTTTGAGCCTCAGCCAGAAATAATATCCTAATAATAAGAGCAACAAAAAGAATCACAACAAAGGTGCTTCCTAAAAAGCCCCATTCTTCGCCTACTGTACTAAAAATATAATCGGTTTCTTGTTCAGGTACAAATTTTCCTGTAGTTCGAGTACCCTCTAAAAACCCCTTGCCTGAAAATCCTCCAGAGCTTATTGCTTTTTCAGATTGAATTAGATTATAGGCTTCTTCTTTTTTCATTTGCTCAAGTTTAGCTGGATCCTTTTCAAGACGTAACCAAAGGCTGATTCTATTTTGTTGATGCGGCCTCAATACATGGTTATAAAATAACTTTACACCAGCTGAAAACATAATACAAGTTAGAAGAATAACAACAGATTGTACAATAGAGGCTCGTTTTTTTCTTCTAAAGAAGTAAATTCCAAAAATAAATATTGCAGCAGTAATTCCTGTAATGACAATGCCAAATTTTAAAGCAAATACGGCTAAAATTATTGCAGATAATACTATTGCTAAATAAATTTGTTGAAGCCCTTCTCTATAAAAAACAAAAAAGAATGAAGCATAAACTAGTGTGCTTCCTGCATCATTTTGCAATAAAATCAAGATTGCAGGAACAATTATTATCGCAACGGCTCTAAACTGATGCTTGAGTGTATTCATGTCTGTTTGCAAATCACTCATGTATTTCGCTACAGCTAAAGCAGTAGCAAATTTCGCAAACTCACTCGGTTGAATAGTCATGCTTCCAATACCATACCATGACCTTGCACCATTAACATCTTTTCCGAAGATAAATAATCCAACCAGAGCCAACATGGCGACTATATAAATGATACTAGCAAAACGTTCGTAAAACTTTGCTTCAACTGATAAAATTAAGATAATTAGAACTAATGTGAGGCCAAGAAAAACAAGTTGTTTGCCATAGAGTTGATTCATGTCAAAATAGCTTTCAATATCACCAACATGAGAGGCAGACATAATGTTTAGCCACCCAAAACTAACCAGTAGTAAAAATAAAATGATTATGACCCAATCAAACTTAAAGCCTCTATGATTTTCTCTATGCATTCCTATTGATTTGAGTTGTTAAAAGAATCATCTTGAGGTGCCTTAACCTTCTCTACTAATTGTAAGGTTGTTTCGCCATTAATTTTAAATGGCTCACCTGAGTAAGGTTTGGCATATTCATTTTCCAGACTATGGGTTAAAATCCAATCTTCCATATCTGTTCTTGTAATTTCTCTTTTTATATATTTTTCAATCATTAAGCTTGCCATACGACCAGCAAATCGACTTCCCCAATATCCATTTTCAACAAATACAGCAATTGCAATTTTCGGATTATCCTTAGGCGCAAAAGCAACAAATATTGAGTGATCTGTTAATTGAGTTTTTACACTGTCAATTTTGACAAAATTTTCAGCTGTTCCAGTTTTTCCACAAATGTCTATTCCTGGAATTCTTAGTGTAGATGCAGTACCATCGTTATATACATCAAACATGCCTTCAATAATAGGTTCAAAATGTTGTTTGTCAATAGTGGTGTATTTTGGAGTTGTATATTTACTTGGAATAGTATCTCCTTCAATAGATTTAATTATGTGAGGTGTATAATAATATCCTCTATTACCAATAGCAGCAACCATGTTAGCTAGTTGTATTGGAGTGGCTTCAACTTCACCTTGGCCAATGGCATTAGAAACATTATATGTTGAACCCCAACGGTTATCTCCATAAGATCTGTCATAATAATCTCCATCAGGAATCCTGCCTGGTCTACCTATTTGTAAATCGTAGCCTAAGAAATTTCCAAGCCCAAAACTTTTAGCATGCGAAGCCCATTTATTCATAGCATCTCCAGCATCATCATATTTATCAATAATTCGCCTATATATATTTACAAAATAGGCATTGCAGGATTGAGAAATGCCACTATTCATATCTACCGGACTTTTATGATGATGGCAACCAGTTAATTTACGATTCCTGTAATAATAGCCCATACGACAAGAGACTTTGTCATTAGTGTTTGCAACTCCTTCTTGAAGTGCTATTAGCGCATTAATTACTTTAAAAGGTGATCCGGGAGGATATTGAGCTTGTAAACCTCTATCGAATAATGGTTTGGCTATGGTGTCTCTAAATAATCTTGTAAAGTTTTTCGAACGACCTCGACCAACAAGAATATTCGGATTGTAACTAGGAGCTGAAACTAACGCTAGAATTTCTCCATTACTTGGATCAATAGCAACTATTCCTCCTCGTTTATTCGTCATTAGTAATTCGCCATACTGTTGTAGCTCCGAATCTATAGTGATTTTAATATCTTTTCCTGGTTGTGGTAAAGTGTCAAATTTTCCTTCTTTATAAGGCCCTATGTTTTTGTTGAACCTATCTTTTTGAATAAACTTAATTCCTTTAACACCACGTAGTACCTTTTCATAAGACAATTCGACACCTTGTTTGCCAATTAAGTCACCCATTTTATAATATTGATCTTTTTCAATATTACGTCTGTTTACTTCTCCAATATCACCTAAAACATTAGCTCCTATAGTAGTTTGGTAGTCTCTAAGTGAACGTTTTTGAATGTAAAAACCATCAAATTTTCGCATTTTCTCTTGAAGTACTGCGTAATCTTTCTTAGATAGTTGAGGTACAAAAACAGAAGATAGTCTTGGAGAATAGCGGTAGGCTTTTTCATAAATCCTTTTAAAATCTTCTTTAGTAATTTTTAAAAGATTACAAAATTCCAACGTATCTAAAGGTTCAACTTCCCTTGGAATAACCATCACATCATAAGAGGGTTGATTTGCAACTAATAATTTTCCGTTTCTGTCATAAACATAGCCTCGTTTTGGATAATGGTATTCCTTTCTAATCGCATTATCTTCATAAAGGCTGTACGCTTCTTTATTATACACTTGTAAATAAAATAAGCGTGCAATAAATAAGAGTCCTACTGAAATTACGGTTAATAAGAGTAGAAGTTTTCTCATCGTTGTTTTTGACTAAAAAGTATTGAAATTAATATACAAAGTATAAGTGTAAATACACATGAAAATAATGTCTTTTTAAGCACTAAAAGTATGTTTGAAATGTTAAAAATTTCTAGTGAAAATAAGATGAGATGATGTAGAATTATTAAAATGAGAAAGTAAATGGTTCTATTCCCAAATTCAGTGTTATTAAATTTAATATGTTGATGTTCGTATATCATTCCAAATGCAAATTTTAAAATTGGAGGTCTTGCAAATGCAATGGTAACACAAGCCGCAGCATGAACACCTCCTGAGTCTGAAAATATATCTACAAACAGTCCTAGCATAAAACTTAAAAAAATAAACAAGACACGATTGTTATTTACTGGGAATAAGAGAATAAACAATATGTAAGGATACGGATTAATGGTATCCATGAAATTGATATGATTAAATATCAAAGCCTGTACTAGTATAAGTACAATAAATCGTATAATGCTATTAATATTTAAACTATTCATCAACTGGGTTTTCAAGTTGTTTTATTTCTTTTGCATCAAGATTTTCAATGACATATACATGTGATAAGTTAGTCATATCATTAAATGGCTTAATGTTTACAGTGTAAGTGTCACCTCCAATATCTATCACAAAATCTTCAACCAAACCTATCGGAATTCCTTGAGGAAAAATTGAGGACTGTCCTCCTGTAACTATAGTATCTCCTTGTTTGATAGGTGCAAATTTTGAAATATCTGTCAATTGAACTTTAGTTGAAGATTTTGCATCCCAAACCAGTGAGCCAATATGATTGGATGATTTTAGTTGAGCATTAATTTGACTTTTTGTATTTAAAATTGAAAGCACTCTGGCATATCTATTAGATGTGTTGTCAATAATACCTACAATACCCTTTGAAGTGATAACAGCTAAATCTTGTCGCAGACTATGCATTTCACCTTTGTTAATAGTTAAGTAGTTTTTAGAAGAGGTATAATTATTATTTATGATTTTAGCTGACTGAATTTTATAACGACCATTATAAGATATGGTGTCAATTAAAATTTTTGATCCTATTGTAGAGTCACTATTATTTAAAATTTGAGAACGAAGCCTGTTGTTTTCTTCAACAAGAATATTATTTTGTGTTTTTAAATCGAAATAATTTGACACAGTACTTGCGCCTTCATAAATACCACCTGTAAAAAAGTTAGCTGAATTTATAAACTTACTCTTATGGTAAGAATGTGATTGAATCGTTAAAGAAATTGAAATAAAAAACAACAGCAAAAACAGAAGGAAAGTTTTGTTTCTAATGACAAAGTTTATAATCTGTTGCATGCTAAGTAGGTATTCTCGGTTATTTTATCAATACACTTTTAAATTTAGGTAAGTTTTTAAGGGTGATTCCTGTGCCACGAACAACAGCTCGTAAAGGATCTTCAGCAATATAAACTGGTAAATCTGTTTTTTGAGACAAGCGTTTGTCTAAGCCTCGCAACATTGATCCACCACCTGCAAGATAAATACCAGTATTATAGATGTCAGCTGCTAATTCTGGAGGCGTTTGAGATAACGTTTCCATTACTGAATCTTCAATTCTTAAAATTGACTTGTCTAAAGCTTTTGCAATTTCACGAAATGAGATTTGCACTTGTTTAGGTTTTCCTGTTAATAAATCACGACCTTGAACACTCATCTCTTCTGGTGGAAGGTCTAAATCTTCAGTAGCAGCACCAATTTGAATTTTGATTTTTTCAGCAGTACGATCTCCAACATAAAGATTATGCTGTGTTCGCATGTAGTAAAT
>NZ_JBGCCX010000093.1:0-3249 GCF_045105015.1 Psychroserpens sp. | reverse complement strand
GAAACCACTTTGACTTCCAAATACTTGATAGCCATATTTAAGACCGTAGAAGCGATCAATTAACATTTTTAAAGGTCCTTTCCCTAATTCGTTATTTTGCACTGCTCGGTGAACTATTGGTAAATATTTCTCCATCATTTCAACATTAGAGTGTTGTATCACTAGCCACATAGTGCTTTTATACTTTTCTCCAACTAAAGTACTACCTAGATATGTTTTATGAACTTTGTAAAGCGAATCAATTAATTTTTGATTCTTTAAATCACGAGCCTTCATAGCTTTATTATTCTTGAGTTTTTGTTTTCTTATAGACTGATCACTTTTACTAATTTCATCAATAAGCGTTACTAATTCAGTATTAAGATTATTAGTAGCTATATATTCAGATAGGCTAAAATCTTCAGAAGGTTTTGTTTCACACTTAGAATAAAATGCATTGAATGTTTCAGGTATTATGTGCTCTAAACCAGCAGTTCCCATTGACTCAATATATTCACAAATGTTATTTTTTGGAAAACTTATAGCTTTCTTAAACGCCAGTTCTATATGGCTAGTTGGCTCTCCTATTTTTAAAAATACAATTATTACATTCCAATAATCTGCGCTATTTAAATTTGTAGCGTCATACTCTACAACTGACTTTGTTTCATCAAGAATTGTTAAACCTCTTTTAAAATCCTTATCTGTAACTCCTGCTCTTTGTATTGGTTCATATTTGAGAATTTGATTTCCAAAGTCCTCATACGTAAAGTCTGTACTTAACTGCTGTCCATTACTTATACTAAAAATTAAAAAACTAATAATCAGAATTAAATATTTCATTTTTTCATTTTTATATAAAGACTATAGAATCAAAAGAGTGTGGCAATTCAATATATATCTAGAGCTTTACGATAAATGAATTTTCCGACCTTCTTTTACAATGATTTCAATACACTCTTCAATATCCTTTTTTGTTGTTCTAAAATTTACAATGCACGCTCTCATGCAATAGTTCTCTTCTACAATAGCATTAGATAAAAAGAGTTCACCTCCTGCTTGTAATGTATTTACTAATGTTTCATTTAAGGCATTTAAATACTCCACTTTTTCTTTCCCTTCTAATTCAAGATTTTCTGGAATATATCTCAATGTATTAATACTCAAATTTTGAGTTACCGACTCTAGTTCATTATGCTCTTCAGCCAATTCAGCAAAATATTCCGATAATTTAATGTCTTCTTTAATTAACTTTATATAACCATCTCTACCTATCTGTTGTAATGCTAACCAGACTTTTAAAGCTCTAAAACCTCGAGAGTTTTGCAGTCCGTATTCGAAGTAATTAAGCGAACCACCTTCTTCTGTTAAGCTGAAATTATAATATTCTGGATGCGAACTGTAGGTATCTATTAGATGCTTTGGATTTTTCACCAAAGTACAACCAGCCTCTAATGGGCTATATAACCATTTGTGTGGATCTAGCGCAATAGAATCTGCTTCTTCTACGCCTTTAAACAAATCTTTTAACTCAGGAATAACAGCAGCAGGAATACCATAAGCACCATCGATATGAAACCATAAATCGTATGTTTTACAAACTGTAGCAATCGCCTCGAGATTATCTACAACTCCTGTACTTACGTCTCCTGCTGTACCGACGACCATAAATGGTTGGTGGCCTTGTTCTACATCTTCTTTAATCGTTTGTTCTAAACTTTCAATATTCATTTTATTGGAAGCGTCAGTCGGAATCCAACGAATAGAATTGCTACCATGACCAAATAAAATGGCTGCTTTATCTATCCAGGTATGCGTTGATTTTGAACAGTAACATATTAACTGTTTAGACGCATTAGAAAGCCCATTTTCTTTAATACTTTTTGGTGCTTTTGCTGTTCTCGCAGCTAAAAAAGCTGTAAAATTCGCCATGTTGCCACCACTCACTAAAACGCCTCCATAGTTTGGTGAAACGCCAATAAATTCTGCCAACCAATTCACCGTTTGCTTTTCTATTTCGGTTGCCATCGGACTTAATATTTGTCCACCAACATTAGGATTAACAGATGCTGCTAGCAAATCTGCCAAGGCTCCAATTGGTGCTGCTGACGCTGTTATAAATCCAAAGAATTTGGGATGACCATTAAAAAGTGAATTATTAAATAGTAACTGAGATGTAGATTTTAACAACTGCTCTGCTGGAATGCCATGTTTAGGTAAAGCCGATTGACCTAACGTCTTTTGTAATTCCTTTGGTGACTTGGAAGTGGTTACTGGTTTTTCGGAAATAGTATCGAGAAAATCAGAAATAGTATCAATGAGTTCATAGCCCATTTTTCGAAATTCTGTTTTGCTTATTTCTATTGGGTTTTCACGCTTCTCCATTATCCTGATTGTTTTATATTCTATCTATTTGTAATCTACATTTTTTTCACCTTAGCTATAGCTTCATTATACTGGTTATACAAGCCTCTTTCACCATTAACAAAATCCATAGTCAATAACTCAATGATACTAATAACATCTGCTGTTTTAGAATTAGAATCTATATCTATCATATTTTCTAATATGGATTTACCAAGTTCAGATATAAATTGTTGTTGCTTGTAAATTCTTGATATTTCTTGTGTTAATTCGAGGTCGTATTCTTGGATGATGCCACTTATTTTAGCGCCTTCAAAAGCTACATCTTCAAAACTTGGTAAACGTATTCCTGTCCAACCTGGAATTTGTTGATGTCTAAAAGACGTGTTTGAATAATAAAATGCCAACATATCGTCATTGGTAAGTGTGGCTCTAATACTATCAAAGCCTACTTTAATTTTTTCGTGATATTCAATTCTTTTTAGAAGATTAATTTGATTGATCTCTAACTCATTTTGAATATAAGCTATTGATTTATCTTTCTTCGCTTCTAACTTTCGGTTGCTTTGCCAGTCACTCACATACATGCCAAGAAATACACCAAAAGCAACAATTAAGAATTCAATTACATATTTGAAGATACCTTTTGTGTTGTTTTTCATTACAGTTTATTCTATAATTTCGTAGTCTATATCTAGTTTGCGCAAAGCTCTTAAAGCCGAACCAGAGTTTTTGTCACCGACTTCAATAGCTACTGCATCGCCTTCTAAAAGAATCTCTGTAAGTTCATTAGCTAGAGAAGCACCAACGTTAGATAGTTCATCAATACATTTGGCAATCGCTCTTTTATCTGGTCTTTGTGCGTCGCAGGATAATAGGTTTAGTTTCATAACAGTAATTTAGTAG
>NZ_JBGCCX010000092.1:0-27938 GCF_045105015.1 Psychroserpens sp. | reverse complement strand
GATATTAATAGCTTTCTCTAGTTTCTCTTCAGTATTTGACATATTTGTAGTTGAAAAAACTAATTGATACTCAAGCCAAGCCCAATACCACGACGTTAAATAGAGGAGGAGTTTGTGCTTACTATCAAAGTATCTGTAAATAGAACTTTCATTAGAACCGATAATAACACCCAGCTTTTTAAATGTAAAGCTATCAAAGCCAATATCATCTATTAGTAAAATACTATGCTCAATGATTCGCTTACCAAGATCAGAAGATTCAGGATCTTTTAAATAGATCTTATCATTGATGTCAATTTTCAAATTTGAAAGTAAATATTTCATTTTTTATTAATTTACACGCAAATATAATAGTATTACTATCAATTAGCAAATTTTAACTTTAGATTAACTAATTGCGATATCGTTCTTTAAATTAAATTATAACTATTATCTTTACGATTATTGTTGCATTAAGTAACATTAAAATTAAAATATCCAATAGTAAAGAATGGCAAAGTCGCAACAGACCTTCAACAAAAGTGAAAAAGAAAAAAAACGTTTAAAAAAGCGCGAAGAGAAACGTAAGAAAATGGAAGCGCGTAAGCTTGAAAAGCAAGAAAATGGTGGTGCTGAAAGCATTCCTTTTGCTTATGTAGATCAATTTGGAAACTTAACTGATAGTCCTCCAGATCCATCAGAAAAAATTAAAGTGAAGGCAAAAAACATTGTTATTGGCATCCCTAAAAAAGAAGAAGGAGACGAAGAAGAATACGATCCAATTCGCAAAGGAAAAGTTTCATTTTTTGATAACTCAAAAGGTTTTGGTTTTATTATTGATACCGAAGATCAAGAAAAATACTTTTGCCATGTGAGTGGATTAATTGACGAAATTCAAGAAAACGACAAAGTACAATTCGAATTAGAAAAAGGTAATCGTGGCATGAATGCAGTACGCGTTAAACTTATCTAATCATAATTTAACACAATAAAAAAGCTAATACGGAAGTGTTAGCTTTTTTTTATTAAATTCTATTAATTTCTAAAGTCGTACCCATTTCAAGACCTTCTAAAGTCATATTTCCTATACGAACTCTTACTAAACGCAGCGTAGGAAATCCTACTTTAGCTGTCATTTTTCGTACCTGACGAAACTTTCCTTCATTAATTGTTATTGAAACCCAAGAGGTTTTTCCGTGTCGTTCATCTCGTATTTTTTTTAAACGTTTAGGAAATTCAGGTTTGCTTTTTAGTTTAAATACTTTACAAGGCTTAGTGGTATATGTTTCACTTTGATGATTAATAACCACACCTTGTTCTAATTTAGAAATAACTTCTTTAGTAATTTCTCCATCTACTTGAACATAGTATTCTTTATCAGTTTTTGAACTCGTTATTTCATAACTTACTTTGCCATCTGTAGTGAGTAAAAGTAAACCTTCCGAATCTTTATCTAAGCGCCCAACAGCCATTGTTCCTTCTGGGAAATCATATAATTCACCTAAAAACTTTTTATTGCGCTCGTGTCTCGCATTCGTTTGAAACTGGCTTAAATAACCATACGGTTTGAAGAGTTTAAAATGACGATGTTTCATTTCTAAATATCACCTTTTAAAATAGAATACACCAAATCTTTAGTGAGTTGTTTATCTTTTGCTTTTGTTCGGATGGCATCAAATGACATTTTAAAATCACATCCATTTTTATAAGCACTACAACCATATGCCGTTTTGCCTCTAATGATAGTTCCGTTCTGACATTTCGGACAAATTATAGCATCTTTTGCTTTTTCTTTGGAAACCTTTGCGGTCTGCTTTTTAGGTTCTAAAACTAGTTTGAATTCGTCATCAAAACGTAATAAGCCTTCTGTGTTTCCTTTATCTGAAGAAAATCCTTTGAGATTTACAGTTGAACCTTTTTTTAATAATCTAATGAATTGTTTTTCAGATATTTTCTTTCCATAAACTTTAAATGGCAGAACAAAATCGCAACCCGATTTATAATTACTACATCCATTAGCAGATTTTCCTTTGATGAGCTTTCCATTTTTACATTTTGGACAAATTTCAGCGATGATTCCTTCTTTTTTAGTCAGTTTAACTTTTGCCGCTCGTTGTTTTAAAACAGAAGCTTGAGAGATGTTTGCTCGTTTTTTTTCACTTCTAACTTCATAAACCAATTCATCAACCATTTGTTTCATATTCTTGATAAACAAACTTGCACTAAACTCACCTTTTTCAATATCCTTGAGCTGCTTTTCCCAAAGTCCAGTCAATTCTGCGGATTTCAATAATTTATTTTGAATGGTATCAATTAAAGCAACACCTGTTACTGTAGGCAAAAGTTGCTTCTTGTTTCGTTTTATATATTGACGTTTAAATAAGGTCTCTATAATATTTGCTCGGGTAGAAGGACGACCAATACCATTTTCTTTCATCAAATCTCTAAGCTCGTCATCATCTACTTGCTTACCTGCAGTTTCCATTGCGCGTAGGAGAGATGCTTCAGTAAACTGACTGGGAGGTTTGGTCTGCTTTTCTAAAAAGGAAGGCGTATGAGCTCCTTTTTCACCTTTAACAAATGTTGATAACGTGTTTTTATCAGATGTATGAGAAGTTGACTCCTTGCCAAATTTAAAAACTACTTTCCAGCCATCTTTAAGAATTTCTTTACCAGTTGTTTTAAATTTTACATCATCGGCCTTTCCTATAACAGTTGTGTTTGATACTTCACAATCTGGATAGAACACAGCAATAAAACGTTTAACTATAATATCGTATACCTGTTGTTGATTGTATTGTAAGGTCGTTTGAACTCCTGTCGGAATAATAGCATGGTGATCTGTGACTTTTTTATCATTAAATACTTTAGTCGATTTTTTTATTTTTTTTCCTAATAATGGTTGAGTTAATTCAGAATAATTAGTGAGTTTTTGTAATATTCCTGATACTTTAGGATACATGTCAGAAGGCAAAAAAGTGGTATCAACTCTAGGATAAGTCACAACTTTTTGCTCATATAATTTTTGAACAATCTTTAATGTTTCATCTGCTGAAAACCCGAATTTTGTATTACTATACACTTGTAATCCAGTTAAGTCAAACAGTTTTGGAGCATATTCTTTGCCTTTCTTTTTTGCAGTTGAAACAATTTCAAAATCATGCGTCTTCACTTTATTAGCCAAAAATTCTCCGTCTTCCATTTTTAAAAAACGTCCTTCTTCATAGGCAAAAAGTGTCTCTCGATACAAAGTTTGCAATTCCCAATAAGGTTGTGGCTTGAAATTTTCAACTTCTTTAAAACGATTGACAACCATTGCTAATGTAGGTGTTTGAACTCTTCCTACAGAGAGTACCTGCTTATAGCCACCATGCTTTACAGTAAACAAACGTGTTGCATTCATGCCTAACAACCAATCTCCAATAGCTCTTGAAAAACCTGCGTAATACAAATTATCGTAAGCTTCAGAATCTTTAAGGTTTTTAAATCCGTCTTTGATAGCTTCTGCGGTTAATGAAGAAATCCATAGCCTTTGAACTTTACCTTTATAATTCGCTTGATCTAAAACCCAACGTTGAATTAATTCACCTTCTTGACCTGCATCACCGCAATTAATAACCAGTTCAGCGTTATCGAATAAAGATTTCACAATATTGAATTGCTTTTCAATACCTGCATTATTAACCACTTTCGTTTTAAATTTTTCTGGAAGCATTGGCAAATTGTTTAAATCCCAACTTTTCCAATACGGTTTGTAATCATTTGGTTCCATTAGTGTGCATAAATGACCAAAAGTGTAGGTTACAGCATATCCATTGCCTTCATAATAACCATCACGTTTTGTATTGGCTCCAAGTATTTGGGCAATCTCTCTAGCAACACTAGGTTTTTCGGCAATGCAAACCTTCATTTATTTAACTCCTATTTGATTAAAACAGTCCTGCAAAATAGGAAATTGTTACTGGTTATTAAAAGAGAATTATTGAGAGTTATTAACGAAATTCAAACGGTTTCTAATTATTAATGAACCAGACAAAAACATCAAGAATGTTATTGTTTTATGATAGATTGTGAATTGTTCTCTAATATGTGTTTCTGTAATACTTTCTGAGAAAAGAAAAGAGATTTCAATTACAAATCTAATAATTGCCCAAATAATAAGAAGTATTCCCCAAAATTTAAGCATTCTACTAAAATTTCTACGTGAAGAATTATAGGAAAAATAGAACAAGGTTAATATGATAAATATAAAAACAAAAGGGACATAACTTCCAATTAGCATATATTGAACTGCTTTAAAAGCGAATAACATTAAGCTTAGAATAAGGCAAATGACATATAATTTGTTATTCTCTATGTGTTGTTTAGAAATCATTGAGTAACAATATCCTTTATAGTTTCAAATACCAAATTAGTACAGGATAGCACATATTCAAAATTAACTGTTTGAAAAGTATCCTTTTTTGTATCCTTAAAAGGAGCATAATCTCCATTCATAAGTTCATCAGTAAGCCCAACAGCATTAAATCCGAGTTCTCTAAATGAATGATGATCAGTAGAATTAACATTAATTTCATATATTGGAATATTCAATAGTTTTGCATTTTTCTCATATAATTCCTTCAAATCTTTAGTCGGTAGTTCAATCTCTACAGCCTTATCACCATCTCGATCCCAACCCATAGTATCAAACGTATGTACAGAATGTATATTAAGTTCATCTTTTAAACAATATTTTGCGAAAGCTTGACTACCTATTAAATTTTCTTCTTCCTGATCAAAAAATACTACAATTATATTTTTGTTTCGAAAGTTAAGCGTCTTCAGTTCTTTTAATACCGAATAAATGATTGTCATTCCTGTTGCATTATCAATGGCTCCAGGGCAATGCCTTTCAGTATCAAAATGAGCACCTAAAATAATATAGTTATCACTTTTTTCAGTTGAAGGTAAAATTGTATAAACATTGGCACCAACAAATGGATTGAATAATAAGTCAATTAATGGATTAACATTAGGCATTTTATAATTTTGAATTTGAGCTTCTAAATTTAGATTTTCAATTAAATATGAGAGGTATTCACGAGTAAGCTGCCTATTCTCAATCGAACTCCTATTAGTGATGGTCTTTCCAATTGGTGACTTTGAATTACCACTTAATACAGAAATTATCTCTTTTTGTTCTAAACTTAAATCTTGTGAGAAAGAGTTTAAATAAATTAGGAATAAAAATAGTAGTAGATATTTTTGCATTAATTTTAGAATATTACTGTTAAATATAAGCTATTCTAATAATTTAAGGAATTACTTTATAAAGTCTTTTAAAAAAAAATTTACCACCAAACTAGAAAACACTTTTGAAGTGTACTATCAGGTTGCTTAATCCAAAGTAAAGGTGATTTGTTTTGCTTTAAATAATCAATTACTTCAGTTTTTATTGATATATAATCTAACCAGAATACATTAGTATGTGGTTCTAAAAACCAATCTAATTTTGAGGGAATAAAAAACTTACAAAAACTAAAATCCTCTAACTGGTTTAAGTTAAGATAAAATCCACTCAAGCAGTGCTCATTTATTAGCTTAAATTTTATCAAAGATTTATATGGAGAAAACAATTGAGCTTTAAATAAAATCTTCTGTTGAAAGTCTTCAGCATTTAAATTTAAACTCTTTAAAGTAGAATGACAATCTTCAGAATAAAGGAGTGGCAACTGCTTATCTCTAAGCTTTTTAAGTTTTTCAATTAAGCTATCATTTCGATTTGGACCAATCCATTGTGCTATTTCAGAGGTTCCTAATGAGGCATCAAATAAATAAAATTTATAAACGATTTCTAAATGAATTCGTTTGGTGTTAAATTCAATTAAAGCATCTAATTCGCCAAGAGTTTGTTTATCTTTCTGTACTTGAATGTTTTCAGCTAGAATCTTACAATTTTCAAACTGTTCCAACTCATTAAACACAAATTGTTCAGCAAGTTGTCCTAGTCGCAACTTCTTGTGTAATTTCCTTCTAAATAAAGAAAACCTATTATCACTATCTAATTCAAATTGTTGCAATCCTAAAATCGAATTTGATTTCCATAAGCAATAGGTGTTCAAATAACCATCATATAAAAATTGAATGTGTGAATCAGTTAAGCTCATCGTTCTGTAAAAATACTAATAAGAATATTAGCTTTTTATCGTTTAAAAAAAACAGATTTTTTGACCTCATAATTAAATGATAAAATTTAAGGTTTTTTTATTTCGTGCAACTTCAAATTGCTATATTTGAAAACCAACTTTTTTAACACAATCATACATGAAATTATTAGAAGGAAAAACAGCAATTATAACAGGTGCGAGTCGAGGAATTGGTAAAGGTATCGCTGAAGTTTTTGCACAACAAGGTGCAAATGTAGCGTTTACTTACAGTTCTTCTGTTGAAGCAGCAAATGCCTTAGAAAAAGAATTAAACAATTTAGGAATCAAGGCTAAAGGTTATCAAAGTAATGCTGCAAATTTTGAAGATGCTCAAAAACTAGCTGAAGACGTATTGGCCGAGTTTGGAAGTATCGATGTATTGGTTAATAATGCAGGAATAACCAAAGATAATTTGCTAATGCGAATGGGAGAAGAAGATTTTGACAAGGTTATTGAAGTAAATCTTAAGTCTGTATTTAACATGACAAAAGCGGTACAACGTACTATGTTGAAGCAACGTAAAGGCTCTATTATTAATATGAGTTCAGTAGTTGGTGTTAAAGGAAATGCTGGCCAAACAAATTATGCAGCTTCAAAAGCAGGAATCATTGGTTTTTCAAAATCTGTAGCTTTAGAGTTAGGTTCTAGAAATATTAGAAGCAACGTGATTGCTCCCGGTTTTATTGAAACTGAAATGACTGCAAAACTTGATGAAGAGACTGTTAAAGGATGGCGAAATGCTATTCCATTAAAACGTGGAGGAACTCCAGAAGATATTGCTAACGCATGTGTGTTTTTAGCGAGTGATATGAGTGCCTATGTCACTGGTCAAACATTAAATGTTGATGGCGGAATGTTGACTTAACTAACTAAATAGTAATTGCAAACAGACACTATAACATATATCATTATATCTGGAACCTTAGCGCTAACCTTAGCGCTTTTTCAGTATATTTTTAAATCTAAAAAAAGAACTAAGATTTATTGGTTTCTCACGTTTTTGAGGTTTGTTACTATTTTTTCTATAGTATTACTTTTAATTAATCCGAAGTTTGAAAAGCTTTCTTTTATTGACGAAAAACCAAATTTAATTGTAGCTGTAGATAATTCAGAATCTATTAACTATCTTAATCAATCTGAAAGCACAACTGCTTTGGTTGAGACTCTTCAGCAAAATGAAGCTCTAAAAGAACGATTCAATCTGCAATATTATACCTTCGGAAAATTAGTAAGACCAAATGATTCTTTAGGCTTCAATGAAAAACAATCTAACATTGCTGAACTATTTGATCGCCTCTCTGAAGTATATAACAATACAGTTTCTCCAACCGTTCTTATAACAGATGGTAATCAAACTTATGGTTATGATTATGAATTCATGACCAGTCGTTATAAGCAAGCTATATTTCCAGTTATTTTAGGTGATACGACCACATATTCAGATTTAAAAATTCAACAATTAAATGTTAACAGATATGTTTATTTAAAAAATAAATTTCCTGTTGAAATTATTGCCACCTATAATGGTAACAATCCAATAAATTCTCGATTGCGTATTACATCTGGTACGTCAACTGTACATTCTGAAGTTATATCATTTAGTAAAACACAAAACTCACAAATAATTAATGTAAAACTCCCTGCTAATCGAGTAGGAGTAAGAAGTTATAAAGCAGAAATTGTCCCATTAGATAATGAAAAGAACACAGTGAATAATATAAAAAATTTCGCTGTCGAAGTGATTGATCAAAAAACAAATGTTGCAATTGTGTCTGATATTGTTCATCCAGATTTAGGTGCTTTAAAAAAGTCTATTGAAAGCAATGAGCAACGGCAAGCAATAATTTTAAGCACTTCAGATTTCATAAAACAATCTCAAGATTTTCAATTGGTTATAGCATACCAACCAACCAATAACTTTAGGGCTTTATTTAAAGAAATTGATAGATTAAAACTGAATAAAATTGTTATTACTGGTACCAAAACTAATTGGTCTTTATTAAACCAATTACAAAGCAATTACAAACAGGAGGTAACAAATCAAGTTGAAGACTTTCAACCATCAGTAAACAAGAACTATAGTACTTTTATTGTAGATAATTTAAACTTTGAGGTTTTTCCTCCGTTACAATCAGAATTTGGCGAAACTACTTTTACTGTGCCTGTTGAAACACTTCTTTATAAGACCATAAATGGTACACAATTAGAAGAACCACTACTATCTACGTTTGAAATAGATAGCAAAAGAGAAGCATTACTATTAGGTGAAGGAATTTGGAGATGGAGAGCTCAAAGTTATATAGATGAAAAATCGTTCAACACGTTCGATAATTTTATTGGAAAACTTGTTCAGTATCTAAGTTCAAAGCAAAGACGTACAAGATTAAACGTGAATTATGAATCTTTTTATAATGGAAATGATAATGTAAAAATCACAGCACAATATTTTAATAAAAATTATGAATTTGATTCAAATGCTAACATCAATATAGATTTAAAAAATAAAGAGTCAGACAATATAAAAACTTATCCCTTTGTGTTAAAAAACTCAAATTATGAAGTAGATTTAAGTGGTTTAGACGCTGGAGAATATAATTTTACTGTAAAAACTTTAAGTGGTAATATTTCAAAATCTGGTACTCTTAAAATCTTAGACTATAATGTTGAACAACAATTTTTAAATGCAAATGTAACAAAGTTAGAACGTTTGGCTACCAATAGCAATGGAGCATCTTATTTTATTGATGATACAAGCAAAATAATAAATGATTTATTATCTGATTCTCGATTTACAACCATTCAAAAAAGCAGTAAAAAAATTGTACCTTTGATAGATTGGAAATACCTTCTTGGTCTTATCGCATTAAGTCTTGCCTCAGAGTGGTTTATTAGAAAATATAACGGACTAATTTAAAAAATAAAAACTATGGAAAAATTACCAAAAATCGCATTGCCAGTCATTTTTGTGGCAGTCGTATTAATTATATTATTAGCAAAATCTGCTGTAACTATTGGATCAGGTGAAGCTGGTGTTTTATATAAAACATTTGATAATGGTGTTGTTACAGATTCACCACCTTTAGGAGAAGGATTTCATATCATTGCACCATGGAATAAAGTATATGTATACGAAGTAAGACAGCAAGAACTATTTGAAAAAATGAAAGTATTATCATCAAATGGTCTTGAAATTCAAATTGATGCGTCTGCTTGGTATCAACCAGTACAAAGCCAATTAGGTAATTTGCACCAGACCTTGGGAGAAGGTTATTTGCAACGTGTAATTCAGCCTGCAATTCGTAGTGCAGCAAGAAGTGTTATTGGACGTTATACACCAGACGATTTATATTCAACAAAACGTGATGCGATTCAAGTTGAAATTTATGAAGAAACCAAAAAAATACTTGATAAACAATATGTACAATTAAATGAGGTATTGGTTAGAGATGTAACTTTACCACCAACAATTAAAGAAGCTATTGAACGTAAATTAAAGCAAGAGCAAGAATCATTAGAATACGAATTTAGACTTGAAAGTGCTAGAAAAGAAGCTGAGAAAGTAATTATTGAAGCAAAAGGTAAAGCAGAATCAAATAGAATTCTAAGTGCATCATTAACAGATAAAATTTTGCAAGATAAAGGTATTGAAGCAACTGTAAAACTATCAGAATCACCTAATAGTAAAGTTATTGTTATAGGTTCTGGAGATACAGGAATGCCAATAATATTGGGTAATCAATAATACCTTAACAGAACTTTAATAAAAACAAATTAGGATTTGTAAATATAAAATTGCAAACTTTGTTAAAATAAAATAACAATGATTTTTATTCAACTACATCATCATCATATTCATTCTAACTCTCAAGCGAGGTGAGTATGTATTGAATAAATTCAACATATTTAAAAACCGTTTGAGTATCTCAGACGGTTTTTTGTTTCCAATAAGGAAGCATTACTTTCCAGAAGATTTACTCAAGTAAAAAATTAAGTTTAATTAAAAAAACACCTGCTTTTGCTGGTATGCTATGAGTAAATTAAAAATTGCTGTTCAAAAATCAGGTCGTTTACATAACGACTCCATGAAAATCTTAAAAGATATCGGTATTGCTATCGATAATGGTAGAGATCAATTAAAGGCATCTGCTAGAGACTTTCCTTTAGAGGTATATTACTTACGAAATGGTGATATTCCACAATATCTTAAGGATGGTATTGTTGATGCTGCTATTATTGGAGAAAATGTGCTTATCGAAAAAAGGAATAGTATTTCAGTTATCGAAAAACTTGGGTTTTCATCTTGTAAGGTATCAATAGCAGTTCCGAAATCTGTAAGTTATAATTCAATTAAAGATTTAGAAGGAAAACGTATCGCTACCTCATATCCTAATACCGTATATCAATACTTGTCAAAAAATGGAGTCAATGCAAATCTGCATATTATAAACGGATCGGTTGAAATTGCTCCAAATATAGGGTTAGCAGATGCAATAGTAGACATTGTTTCCAGTGGAAGTACATTATTTAAAAATGGATTAAAAGAAGCTGAAGTTTTATTTAAATCGGAAGCTGTATTAGCTGTATCTCCAAAAATTTCGGCGGAAAATAAAACTGTTTTAGACAAGCTTCAATTTAGATTACAATCTGTGTTAAAAGCACGTCGAAATAAATACGTGCTCTTAAATGCACCAAATGATAGATTAAATAAAATAATTTCCATACTACCAGGCATGAACAGTCCAACGATTTTGCCTTTGGCTAAAGAAGGTTGGAGTTCCCTTCATTCAGTAATAAATAAGAATGAATTCTGGGAACTTATTGATGAATTAAAGGACAATGGTGCTGAAGGCATTTTAGTTTGTCCAATTGAAAACATGGTATTATAACGAACATAATCTTAAATCCAAAACAAGAAGACTGGTCTGAAGTTTTAATGAGACCAACTCAAACCTTAGACAATATTGAAAGTACAGTCAATAAAATTTTCAATGAAGTACAACGAAAAGGAGATTTGGCTATTGCAAAATATACAGAACTTTTTGATGGTGCGAGCTTAAACAATATTGAAGTCAATATAAATGATATTGAAGCAGCATCAAAACGAGTGTCTTCAGAATTAAAATCAGCTATTAAAATAGCCAAAGCAAATATCACTAAATTTCATTCTGCTCAACAATCAGAACCTATTCAAGTGGAAACAAGTCAAGGTGTAAATTGTTGGCAAGAAAAGCGACCTATTCAAAAAGTTGGGTTATATATTCCTGGAGGAACTGCACCATTATTTTCTACCGTTTTAATGTTAGCTATTCCTGCAAAAATTGCTGGTGTAAAAGACATCGTATTGTGCACGCCTCCTAACAAAGAAGGTCATATTGCAGATGAAATCTTATATGCAGCTCAATTGTGCGGCGTTTCAAAAGTCTTTAAAGTAGGAGGCATTCAAGCCATTGCTGGCTTAACCTATGGCACCGAATCCATTCCGAAAGTGTATAAAATATTCGGGCCAGGAAATCAATTTGTTACTGTTGCCAAGCAATTAGCAACAAAGTATGGAGTAGCGATCGATATGCCAGCTGGACCAAGTGAATTACTAGTTCTTGCTGACAATTCTGCAAAAGCTAATTATGTTGCATCAGATTTGTTAAGCCAAGCCGAACACGGAGCAGATAGTCAAGTAATTTTGGTATCGACTTCAAAATCTTTTTTAGAAAAGGTAAAAATGGAAATTCAAAATCAGATCGAAAAATTGCCAAGGAAAGATATCGCTATGCAGGCTATAAATAATTCAAAACTTATTTATGTAAATACAAATAAGATTGCTTTAGAATTAATTAATGAATATGCTCCTGAACACTTCATAATTTGTACTAATGACAACAACTACTTTATTGATGGAATTATGAATGCAGGCTCTGTATTTATTGGAAACTATACACCTGAGAGTGCCGGAGATTATGCATCTGGAACAAACCACACACTGCCAACTAATGGATTTAGCAAAGTGTATTCTGGAGTAAACTTAGATAGTTTTTTGAAGAGTATTACTTTTCAAAAAATAACTAAAGAAGGACTTCTAAATATTGGAAATACTATTGAACTCATGGCTGAGGCTGAAGGTTTACAAGCTCATAAAAATGCAGTTACAATTCGGTTAGAAGATTTAAATCAGAACTAATAAGCATTCAATAGTAATAGAGAAACTTTTCAGTATGAATAATAAAAATATAAATAGCCTCATTAGAGATCACATTAAACTCATGAAGCCTTATTCTTCGGCAAGAGATGAATATAAAGGGATAGGTGGTAAAATGGTGTTTTTAGATGCTAATGAAAACCCATTTAACAATGGAACTAATCGTTATCCTGATCCACAACAATTACAATTGAAATCTGTAATATCCAAATTAAAACAAATACCAACAAATCAAATACTATTAGGAAACGGAAGTGATGAAGTTTTAGATTTAATCTTTAGAGCTTTTTGCGAGCCAAATAAAGACAATATCATTACAATGCCTCCAACATATGGCATGTATGAGGTATTAGCAAATCTAAATGGCATCGATATTTTAAGTGTTGAATTAGATTCACAGTTTGAACCAAAATTAGATACAATATTTAATATTCAAAACGAGAACTCTAAACTTTTGTTTATTTGTTCTCCTAACAATCCAACTGCAAATAGCATTGACACAATAAAAATAGAAAAATTGATTTCTAATTTTAATGGAATTGTAGTGATTGATGAAGCGTATATCGATTTCTCAAAGAATATAAGTTGGGTGAATCGTTTGAACGAATTTCCTAATATGATAGTAACTCAAACACTATCAAAAGCTTATGGACTTGCAGGTATCAGGCTCGGAATGTGTTATGCTTCTGAAGCTATTATTTCGATCTTAAATAAAATCAAACCTCCCTACAATGTGAATGCATTAACACAGAAAATTGCAATTGAAAAATTAAGTCAACCTGAAATAATAAGTGAAGAAGTTAGAAAAATTCTATTGCAACGAGCTTGGTTGATTTCACAATTGATACATCTGTCTATTGTTAAAAAAGTATATCCATCTGACACAAACTTTCTATTAGTTAAAGTTGATGATGCCAATAAGCGCTATACACAACTTTTAGAAAAAGGGATTGTAGTGCGTAATAGAACGAATCAAGCTTTATGTGAAAACTGTTTACGCATTACAGTAGGTACACAAATTGAAAATATAAAAGTAATTACAGCACTAAAAACTTTAATATGAAACGAGTATTATTTATAGACAGAGATGGCACCCTAATTAAGGAGCCAGCAGATGAACAAATTGATACTTTTGATAAACTTGAGTTTTATCCGAAGATATTTCAATACTTATCTAAAATTAGTAATGAACTTAATTTTGAACTTGTAATGATTACCAATCAAGATGGTTTAGGAACAAAACAATATCCAGAAGATACATTTTGGCCAGTTCATAATTTTGTAATAAGAACATTCAAGTCTGAAGGTGTCATATTTAAAGAACAATACATTGACAAGACCTATGCTAAAGATAATGCACCAACTAGAAAACCTAATACTGGACTATTAACTAAGTACTTTACATCAAATTACGATTTAGAAAATTCATTTGTTATTGGCGATCGATTAACTGATATTGAATTAGCGAAAAACCTAGGTTCTAAAGGTATTTTCATCAATGATGATACAAATTTAGGCACAAATGAAATTACAACAAATCGCGAGTCTTTGAATAATTATATAGCTCTTGAAAGTAATGATTGGGAAGTTATTTATAAGTTTTTAAAATCAGATGAACGTACAGGCAGCATTCAGCGTAACACAAACGAAACAAAAATAAAAATTGAATTAAATCTTGATGGTTCAGGCAAAAGTCAAATTGATACTGGTATTGCTTTTTTTGATCATATGCTAGACCAAATTGCAAGACATGGTCAATTAGATTTAAATATTAAAGTTATTGGTGATTTAGAAGTTGATGAACACCATACCATAGAAGATACTGCTATTGCACTAGGAGAAGTATTTGCAAAAACTTTAGGCAATAAATTAGGTATAGAACGTTACGGATTTTCGTTACCTATGGATGATTGTTTTGCACAAACTGCTATCGATTTTGGAGGCCGAAACTGGTTAGTTTGGGAAACAGAGTTTAAACGTGAAATGATAGGCAAAATGCCTACAGAAATGTTTTTTCACTTTTTTAAATCCTTTACAGATGGAGCGAAATGCAATTTAAATATTAAAGCAGAAGGCACCAATGAACATCACAAAATTGAAGCTATTTTTAAAGCCTTCGCAAAAGCTATAAAAATGGCTGTAAAACGTGATATTGAAAAAATGATTTTACCATCAACTAAAGGAATGCTATAATGAAACTAGTAATTATTAATTATGGTGCAGGTAATATTAAAAGCATTCAATTTGCTTTTAAAAGGTTAGGAGTAACTGCCATTTTATCTAACGACATTAATACAATACAGTCTGCAGATAAAGTGATTTTTCCAGGTGTTGGTGAAGCTAGTTCAGCAATGCAGATGTTAATACAAAGTCAATTAGATATTGTTATTCCCAAATTAAAACAACCCGTTTTAGGAATTTGTTTAGGCATGCAACTTATGTGTCATCATACTGAAGAAGGCAATACTCAAGGCTTAAGCATTTTTGATGTTAATGTAAAACGATTTGCAAATACTGTAAAAGTTCCACAAATGGGTTGGAATACAATTACAAATTTGAATTCTGATTTATTTAAAGGTATTAATGACGGAGATTTTATGTATTCTGTTCATAGTTATTATGCAGAACACTGTAATGAAGCTATCGCTTCTACCAATTATCAAACAAAGTATGCATCTGCCTTACAAAACAATAACTTTTTTGGAGTCCAGTTTCATCCAGAAAAGAGTAGTAATAAAGGTGAGCTAATACTTAAAAACTTTTTAGAATTATGAGAATTATTCCTGCTATAGATATTATCGACGGAAAATGTGTTCGTCTTACCAAAGGCGATTATAATACGAAAACAATATATAATGAAAAGCCAATAGAAGTTGCTAAATCATTTGAAGGTGTAGGTCTTCAATATTTACATTTGGTAGACTTAGATGGTGCAAAAGCTAAGCATATAGTCAATTATAAAGTGCTAGAAAAAATTGCTTCAAAAACTAATCTTAAAATCGATTTTGGTGGTGGACTAAAATCTGAAGAAGATTTACACATCGCTTTTAACTCAGGTGCTAAACAAGTCACAGGTGGAAGTATTGCTGTTAAAAATCCCGAAGTATTTGATAATTGGGTTTCTAAATATGGAAATTCAAAAATAATTCTAGGTGCTGATTGCTACAATAATAATATTGTAGTCAGTGGTTGGCAAGAACACAGTGATAATAAGGTTATTCCTTTTATTAAATCTTATTTAAAAAAAGGCATTAAATATGTGATTTGTACAGACATTTCCAAGGATGGAATGCTCGAAGGACCTTCATTCGATTTATATAACCAAATTCTCAGTGAGAATGAACCTATAAACCTCATAGCCTCCGGAGGCATTACTTCAATTGATGACTTAAATAGACTTGAAGATTTAGGATGTGAAGGCGCCATTATTGGAAAAGCATTATACGAAGGACATATAAGATTAAGAGATTTAGAAACCTATTCATAAACTATGCTTACAAAACGAATTATTCCTTGTTTGGATATTAAAAACGGAAGAACGGTTAAGGGTGTAAACTTTGTAGATTTACGTGACGCTGGAGATCCTGTTGAACTTGCCAAACAATATGCTGAATTAGGAGCTGATGAATTAGTCTTCTTAGATATTTCAGCTACACTTGAACGACGAAAAACGCAGCATGAAATGGTACTAAAAGTTGCTGAACACGTTAATATTCCATTTACAGTTGGTGGCGGAATTTCTTCAATTAAAGATGTAGATGATTTATTACTATGTGGTGCAGATAAAATATCAATTAATTCTAGTGCAGTAAAACGACCTGAGCTCATTAATGAGTTGTCGAATAAATTCGGAAGTCAATGTATTGTAGTAGCTATTGATGCAAAAAAAATTGAAAATGAATGGTATGTTCATTTAGCTGGTGGAAGCATTCCAACTAATTTAAAATTATTTGATTGGGCCAGAGAAGTTGAACAACGAGGAGCAGGTGAAATTTTATTCACGTCTATGACTAATGACGGCACAAAACTAGGATTTGCAAATGAAGCACTCAGACAGCTATCAACACTAATAAATATTCCTATAATCGCTTCAGGTGGAGCAGGAACGATTCAACATTTTGTTGATGCTTTTATTGATGGTAATGCTGATGCTGCTTTAGCTGCAAGTGTTTTTCATTTTGGTGAAATTAATATAACTGACTTAAAACAAGAATTAAAAGAAAACAAAATAGAAGTAAGATTATGAACATAGATTTTAAAAAAAATAACGGATTAGTGCCAGTTATCATTCAAGATGCAACTACTAATAATGTGCTCATGCTAGGGTATATGAATCAAGAATCTTTAAATAAAACCTTAGAAACAAAATTAGTCACTTTTTATAGTAGAGGTAAGCAACGTTTATGGACTAAAGGAGAAGATAGTGGTAATGTTTTAAATCTAATCTCAATTAAAGTCGATTGTGATAATGATACATTATTAGTGAAGGTTAAGCCTCAAGGACCAACTTGTCATAAAGGTACTGACACCTGTTGGAATGAAACGAATACTCAAAACCTAGGGTTTTTATCTGAATTAGAATCTACTATTGAACAAAGAAAAAATAATGCTGCAGCAGATAACTCATATGTTGCTTCTCTTTTTAAAAAAGGAATTAATAAAATCGCTCAGAAAGTAGGAGAAGAAGCTGTTGAAGTTGTTATCGAATCTAAAGATAATAATGACGATTTGTTTTTGAACGAAAGTGCAGACTTATTATTTCATTACTTGATTTTATTACAAGCGAAAGGCTATAAACTAGAAAATGTAATAAATATCTTACAAAAAAGAAGAGGTTAAACCGTTATTTTGAACACTTCCACGATGTTTTTTAGTCATATATTAGTTTTAGTTGGTTATTTTATTCTATATTTAGCAAAATAAATTAACCCAACTCATTCATTATGAACTACAAATCACTAACCTCAATATGTTTTTTCATATTGACCTTAAATTTTATAAATGCTCAAGAATGTGGATTTGACAAAGAATTAGAAAAACGTCGTCAAAATCCAACTTACCTACAACAAGAACAAGAATTTGAACAAAAAATTCAAAATTACATGCTGCCCGAAAATATGCAAGGGAGAATGTCAGGTAATGTTATTACTATTCCTGTAGTTGTTCATGTATTACATTTAGGTGAAGCTATAGGTTCTGGTACAAATATTTCTGATGCTCAAATTCAGAGTAGTATTGATAATCTTAATGATTTTTATAGAGGTCAAACTGCAGCAAGTCCTGTAGATTTTGAAATAGAATTTGCATTAGCACAACGTGATCCTAATTGTAATGCTACTACTGGTATCAATAGGATAAACGCTTCAGCTGTTCCTAATTACGCTTCTGATGGTGTTTCTTTTTTAGGAGTAGGTGCCGATGAAAATGTATTAAAAGATTTGAGTCGCTGGCCAGAGACCGATTATTTCAATGTTTGGATTGTTACCGAAATTGACGGAAATAATGGTGGAAGTGGTTTTCAAGGCTATGCCAACTTTTATAACGGAAATGCCTATGAAGGCTCGGTGATGATGTATTCTGTTTTTGGCTATGATCCAACCAATGCTAACCCGTCATGGCCTTTAAACTTTGCAAGAGATAATAGTACAGTGTCTCATGAAGCGGGTCACTATTTTCACTTGTACCATACGTTTCAAGGTGATAAAGATAATATGGGTAACGACCAATGTCCTCTAGATGCTACTGTAGGTACTGATAGTGATGGCTGTGCAGATACAGTTCCTCATCAACGAGAAACCAGTACTTGCCCTGCAACAAATTTTTGTGATAATGGAAATCCTTGGGCTGACAATAATACCATCAATAATATTATGAGTTATTATTCTTGTACAGATTTAATGACAAATGATCAAAAAACGAGAGCAAGAGCTGCAATGGAAGGCACTGCTTTGGCTAATTCAAAAGGTGATGAACCCGTAGACCCACTTTATGCTGCACCTGTTGTCGCTTGTACAACTAATTCACCAGCAGCTAACAACTTTGCAGGTATATTTAGTGTTGAATTAAATGGCAATACATTTAACTCATTTACTACTGGAAGTGATGGAGGTAATTTAGATTTTAGCAGTAATTGTTCTAATTATTTTGAAATTGATGCTTCTGTTTCTAATACTTTAAATGTTGGTGTTGGAGGTAATTTTAACCAACTTGGTGTTTGGATTGATTGGAATGACGATGGTGATTTT
This sequence comes from Psychroserpens sp., assembly GCF_045105015.1. Lineage (GTDB taxonomy): Bacteria > Bacteroidota > Bacteroidia > Flavobacteriales > Flavobacteriaceae > Psychroserpens. Next base: position 9,333 of record NZ_JBGCCX010000092.1, on the reverse strand, counting down.
GATGATGATATGGAGCAACAACATTATTCTCAAGATATTCCTGGTTCAAGTGTAGTTGGTATTGTATTATCGTATCCATCTGTAATACCTTATGGTGATTATGTAAGATTAAGAACTGTACTAGATTTGGACGATAGATACGGTCCAGGTATTATCAATTCAGCTTGTTACCAGTCTTTAGTATATGGACAATCTGAAGATTATGCAATTTATATTCAACCTTCAACTGGTCCAACAACCTATACTTATAATAATGGTTGGTTACCAAGTGATCCTAATGGAGTAGCTACTGCTAGTGAAGACATTACAATAGTGTCTGGTAATGCATCGATTAGTTCAAATACAACGTGTAATAGTTTAACCGTCAATGCTGGTGCTGGACTTACTATTGATTCAGCAACAACACTTACAGTGTCAAACGGATTAACTTTAGAATCAAGTTCAACATCGTATTCTAGTCTAATCCTTGATGGATCTGTTACTGGAACAATTAATTACGAACGTCATGTTAATATTAATGGTTCTGGTGAGACTGGTAGTAATGATTTAATTTCTGCACCATTAACTGGTCAGGAATTTGATGATTTTGTTTTAGCCAATCCAAATATTTTAAATAATGGATCCTTATATTTATTCGGTCCTTATGACAAAACTACTGGTGATTATATTACTTTAAATGGTGCTTCAACAACAACTTTAGATGCAGGTGTTGGTTATAGAGCTGCTTCTAGTGATAATGATACGTTTACATTTACAGGTACGGCAAACAACACAGTAATAACTCAAAATATTACGAATTCTGGACCAGCAGAAGCTGAATGGAATCTTGTTGGAAATCCGTATCCATCTTATTTAAATGTTCAGGCATTCCTTAATCATGAAGTGAGTTCAGGTGTCAATAATATTAATTTAATGAATACAGGAACTGCTGCAATTTATGGATATGATGGAAGCGCTCAAGATGGTTGGATTATTTATAATTTAGCTAATACATCTGCTTCTACAGTCATTGCTCCAGGACAAGGGTTTTTTGTAAGTGCAGACCCAACTAATGTTGCGCTTTACGATTTAGAATTTTCACCTGCAATGCGATCTACTGGAACAAGTGATGACTTTATTTTAGGTCGTTCATCAACTAGTAATACTTCAGTATTAAGTAAACTACTATTATCAAGCTCTTCAAATACATCAAGTACAAGTATTTATTTTATTGAAGGAACCTCTAAAGGTTTAGATAACGGATATGATGCTAGTACGTATAAAGATATGGCTGGAGATTTTTCAATTTTTACTAATTTAGTTGACAATAATGACGGATTAGATATTGTTATTCAGTAATTGCCATATAACGACTTTAACGATATTGTAATTGCTTTAGGTCTGAGAGCTGATTCTGGAGATATTTTGACCATTAGTTTAGTAGATAACTCGTTACCTGCAAACATTAATGTTTACCTTGAAGATACTTTAAAAAACACATTAACATTATTGAATGAATCTGATTACAGATTTACACCATCAAATGATTTAATTGGAACTGGTCGTTTCTTTTTAAGATATTCAGCAAACACTATAGCTTCTTTAAATTCAGAATTAGATAATATTTTAATTTATTCTAATTATGATACAAAAGAGGTTGTTATAAAAGGCCATTTAGCTGAAAACAGTAATGCAATCCTTTATGATATTCATGGTAGAGTGATCATCAATCATGAACTTGAAACATCAAATTCAGTTAATACTATTAATGTAGCTGCCTTAAATACTGGAGTGTATATTTTACAACTTTCAGACGGTAATTCAACAAAGACACAAAAGCTAATCATTAAATAGATTACTTATTTCATTATAGATAAACAGTCGCTAATTAATTTTGGTGACTGTTTTTTTTGCAATCATTCATAAAATAGCGTTCTTGCTTATATGTTTGAAAAAAAACGTTATTACTACTTAATTAAGATACAATACTTAGGATATCGTTTTCATGGCTGGCAAAAACAACCAAAATTGAAAACTATTCATTTAATGATTGATCGTACTCTAAATTTTATCTTAGATGGTAAGGAATTTAAAACACTTGGTTCTGGCCGAACAGATGCTATGGTATCTGCAAATGAAACAGCTTTTGAATTATTTATTTATGAAAAAATTGAAGATGAAACAGCTTTTTTAGCCTTGTTTAATCATAACCTACCACAAGATTTAAGAGCACTCGAAATTGAAGAAGTTAATGCAGAATTTAATATCATACAACATTCCAAAATTAAGGAATACGTGTATTTATTTACTTTCGGACAAAAATGTCATCCTTTTTGTGCTCCAATCATGACGACTATTCTTGATGATTTAGATATAAACCTCATGAAAATAGGTGCGCAACTGTTTGAAGGTACACATAATTTCAAACCGTATTGTTTTAGGGCTACAGACAAAGGTATTTACGAACGAACGATAGACAGTTGTCAATTGACTGAAAACACATTGTATACTGCAAATTTCTTTCCTGAGAATACCTATACTCTGATAGTAAAAGGAAAAGGGTTCGGAAGAAATCAGATCCGACTAATGATGGGAACACTTATAAAATTGGGTAGAGGAGAAGTGGACTTAAATTATATTGAAAATTCCTTAAAACCTGAGAGTGTAGAAGTGATGGACTTTATTGCTCCTGCTTCTGGATTGATTTTGAATAAAGTTGAATTTGAATAAAAATTTATATTTTTAATCGCGCTGAAGCCATGACACTTTGGTCTGCGTAATCCCTTTCTAAAAATTTAAAATATCCAACAATTGCTATCATAGCTGCATTATCTGTAGTGTATTCAAATTTCGGAACATATGTGGTCCACCCAAATTTTTGTTCACCTTCTTTAAGCGCTTTTCGAATTCCAGAATTGGCCGAAACTCCACCACCTATAGCAATATGTTTGATACCAGTTTCTTTTGAAGCAAGTTTCAATTTATCAATCAAAATACCAATGATTGTATACTGAATTGATGCGCAAATATCATTCAAGTTTTCTTCAATGAAGTTTGGGTTTTCTTTCACTTGTCGCTGCACAAAATAAAGAATAGCTGTTTTTAATCCTGAAAAACTAAAATTTAATCCACCAACTTTCGGCTTAGTAAACTGAAATGCTTTCGGATTTCCTAATGAAGCACGTCTATCTATTTCTGGTCCTGCTGGATAACCTAAACCTAAAAGTTTTCCACTTTTATCAAAAGCTTCTCCAACTGCATCATCAATCGTCTCACCAATGACATCCATATCAAAGTAAGATGATACTTTTACAATTTGTGTATGTCCTCCTGAAATCGTCATCGCTAAAAATGGAAATGGAGGTTTTACAAAATCTTCTTCTTCAATAAAATGAGCTAAAATATGAGCCTGCATATGATTTACATCAATCAAAGGAATATCTAATCCATAGGCTAATGATTTTGCAAAAGACGTACCTACTAATAACGAACCCATTAATCCTGGACCTCTAGTAAATGCTATAGCACTCAACTGAGATGTTTCAATATTTGCTTTTTTAAGTGCTTGATCAACAACTGGAACTATATTTTGCTGGTGAGCTCTTGATGCTAATTCTGGTACAACACCACCATAGTCTTCATGTATTTTTTGACTAGCAACAATGTTACTCAAAATTTTACCGTTATGCATTACTGCAGCTGCAGTATCATCGCATGACGACTCAATAGCAAGAATATATATATTTTCTGAGCTCATTAATATAAATTAGGCACAATAATTGTTAATTTTGATGTCAAAGTTATAACTTTAAAGGCGTATCAAAAAATTCCTAAAAATACTATCCAAAATAGTAGCAATTATTTTGCTACTATTTATCATTTTAGTATTGATACTTTCTATTCCACCCGTCCAAACTGCTTTAGGGAAACGTGCTACTAATTGGGTTAATGATGAATTTGGCACAAATATTAATATTGGCAAAGTCGGACTTCAATTTAATGGAGATGTTGAATTAAAAGAAATTTATGTTGAGGACTACAAAAAAGATACGCTAATAGCTATTCAAGAATTAAACACATCCATCCTAAACTATAGAAACCTCGCAAATGGTAAACTGAATTTTGGAGATATTGATATTTACGACTTAATCTTTAACATTAAAACTTACACAGGTGAAGAAGACACAAATTTAGATGTTTTTGTGGCAAGATTTGATGAAGAAAATCCACGTGAAGGAAAAAGTGAATTCTTATTGTCATCAAGTGATGTCTCTATTTACAATAGTACTTTTAGACTAATAGATGAAAACAGAGAGACTCACAAAGTATTAGAATTCAATGATTTAGGTATAAATGCCACAGACTTTGTTATTGATGGAAGTGATGTAAGAACACGTATTAATACACTCGCATTTAAAGATAGTCGTGGTGCACATGTTCAGAATTTGATGACTAATTTTGAGTACACCTTAACTTATATGACTTTTGACAATTTGAGTGTCAGAACTGAAAATTCAATTCTAAAAGGAAAACTTCGTTTTGATTACAATCGTGAAGATTTTAAGGATTTTGAAGATAAAGTAAAAGTTACAGCTGAATTTGCAGATTCTGAAGTCTATTTAAATGACTTGAATACTTTTTATAATGAATTTGGTATTGATCAAAAAGCACAATTCAATGTAAACTTAGATGGAACTTTAAATGATTTAAATGCAAATAATCTCCAATTGACAGCTAGTGGGCGAACTAGGGTTTTTGGTGACTTAAACTTCAAAAACCTATTCAGTAGGGCAGACGGTGACTTCTCCATGAATGGTCGTTATGATAATTTGTCTTCTAACTATTATGATTTAAGAGCATTACTGCCAAATATATTAGGAGAGTCAATTCCTTCAGTATTTTCTAAACTTGGTGATTTTAAAATTACTGGAAATTCATATATTACTGACTCTACAATTGATGCTAACCTTAGAATTAATACGGATTTAGGAATTATTGTATCTGATATGAAAATGACTCATGTAGATGACATAGACAATGCTAATTATGTTGGTAATGTTGTTTTTGATGAATTCGATTTAGGCACATTACTTAATGATCCAAAAGTAAAAACAACATCATTTGACTTAGATGTTGATGGAAAAGGATTTACTGTTGAAAATCTAAGTACACAAATTTCTGGTGAAGTATTTCATATTGAATATAATGACTATAATTACCAAGATGTAAATGTTACAGGTAAATTAGGAAATCAAGTATTTAATGGATTCTTAGAATCTAAAGATGAAAACTTCAAATTTAAATTTAATGGTTTAGCTGATTTATCTCAGGACATAAAAAGTTTCGACTTTGATGCAGATGTTGGATATGCAAATCTTAAAGCGCTTAACTTTTTAAAAAAAGACAGTGTATCTATCTTTAAAGGTAACTTGAAAATGTCTGTAAAAGGCTCTGGAATTGAAGATGCGTTCGGTAAAATCAATTTCAAAAATACAACTTACATTAATGAATATGATGAATATTTCTTTCAGGATTTTGAAGTATCGTCAAAATTTAAAGGCGAACAACGAACATTAACAATCAACTCGCCTGATATTATTCAAGGATCAATGAAAGGCAACTTCAAGTTCAAAGATCTAGCTAAACTAGCAGAAAATTCTGTAGGTAGTATTTACACCAACTATTCACCACATCAAATTGAAACAGATCAATATGTGGAATTCAATTTCAAAATTTACAATAAAATTGTGGAAGCCTTTTACCACGATTTGGAATTAGGTCCAAATACGACCATCAAAGGAAGAATGGAAACAAATGAAAAGAATTTCAATCTAACTTTTAAATCACCTCACATAAAACTAAAAGACTACTTTGCTGATGATTTATCAGTATTAGTTGATAATAGCAACCCTGTATTTAATACATATATTGAAATTGATTCCCTAAGTTCGAAATTTTATAATATTTCAGAATTCAGTTTAATTAATGTAACACAACGCGACACTTTATTTATTAAATCTGAATTTAAAGGTGGAAAGCAAAATGTTGATGATTATGATCTAAATTTGTTTTATACTATAAATGAAGACCAAAAATCAGTCATTGGATTTAGAAAATCTGATATCACTTTTAAAGAGAATACTTGGACTATCAATGAAGAAAAAAATAATGCCAATAAGATTGTTTTTGATAGATACTTAACTTCATTCGATATTGATGAAATTGTCATGACACACTTTGGCGAACAAATTAAACTTTTTGGAAGTATTGAAAATGAAAATACCAAAGATGTTAATCTCAATTTTGTAGATGTCGATTTGACCAAAATCACACCTAGAATTGATAGTTTGAATCTGGCAGGAAAAGTAAATGGTGAATTAAAAATTCTTCAGAAAAATGGTGTTTATTTACCAAATTCCAAAGTTACTATCAGTGATCTTAGAGCTAATGACTTTGAACTTGGAGAACTCAAAGCTGATATTTCTGGAAATGAATCTTTAACCAATTACGTTGTAGACCTTAGTCTTGATAATGATGGTATAAAATCACTCGCAGCAACTGGTACTATTGATGTTAGCGAGTATAATTCAAATATCGATTTAGATGTCGCTTTTGATGAATTTCTCCTCAATCCATTAAACCCATTTGGTGAAGGAATTATTACCAACATTAGAGGCTTAGTTACAGGTAATGCTAGAGTTACTGGTAGTTTAAAAAACCCTGAAATTAATGGTAATCTGCTTTTAGACAATGCAGGATTGACCATTCCGTATTTAAATGTAGATTATAGTTTTGATTTTGATTCTAAAGTAAAATTAGAATCCCAAAAATTTATTTTTCAAGATGTTGAAATCACAGATTCAGAATTCTTTTCAAAAGCAACACTTAACGGTTTCATAAGTCATAAGACCTTTTCAGATTGGAAATTAGGATTAGAAATTGAAACATCAAGACTTTTAGTGTTAGATACTGATTACGACGAAGAAGAACTTTATTACGGAACCGCTTTTGTTAATGGAAAAGCTGGTATTATTGGTCCGACAGATGCTCTCAAAATTGAGTTTAATGGAAGTACTGCTGAAGGAACAGTATTTAAAATTCCGCTTAGTGATTTAGAAACTTATGGAGATAATTCATATGTTCGTTTTTTGTCTCCTGAAGAAAAAGATGCTAGAAAAAATGGAGAAGTCGTTAGTGAAAACCAATTCAAAGGTCTAGAATTAGAATTCAACTTATATGTAAATCCGTATGCTGATATTGAAATTGTAATTGATAAAAATTCTGGAAGTACAATTCAAGGAAATGGTAATGGTAATTTGTTATTTGATATTAATACTAATGGAAAGTTTCAAATGTTTGGTGATTTTCAAATTGCTGAAGGCACTTACAATTTTGCTTATGGTGGTTTAGTTCAAAAGAAACTAACCGTTGTTCCAGGAGGTTCCATTCGATGGGAAGGCGATCCATTAAAGGCTCAAATAGGTCTTACGGCTGTATATAAAGCACAAGCAAATCCGTCTGTATTATTAGACAATCCAATTAACAGAAATATAGATGTCGAAGTGGGCATTAATCTAGCCGGACAATTAGAACAACCTGACCCTGAATTCACCTTTGAATTCCCTAATGTTGATTCAAATATAAGGTCTGAGTTAGAATACAGACTAGAGACAAAAGAATCTAGAGAATTTCAGGCACTTAATGTATTGTCATTTGGTTCCTTTGCCAGTGAATTTAACTTAGGTCAAAGTGCTTATGGAACGATTTCAGATCGAGTCAATTCATTATTCAATAGTATTCTAGGCAATGATGGAACCGACAAAATTAACATTGGCGTTAATTACCAAGCAGGTCAACAAACAGCAGAATACGAAACTAATGATGAAATCGGATTGACACTTAGCACGAAGATTAGTGACAGAGTTCTTATTAATGGAAAAGTTGGTGTTCCTATTGGAGGTGTTAGCGAAACCGTAATTGCAGGTGATGTTCAAATTGACGTGCTATTAAATGAAGAAGGTACCTTAACTGCTAAATTTTTTAACAGAGAGAATAATATTAGAAATTTTGGTGAAGAAATTGGTTATACACAAGGTGTTGGTTTATCATATAACGTAGAGTTCGATACGTTTAAAGAATTGGTTGAGATTATTTTTTCTGGAAAAAATAAAAATAAAGACCAATCTAAGAAAAAAACAAACAAAGAAGAAAGCGATGAATTACTTCAAGAATTCATTAATATAAAGCCAGAAAAAAACAAAAAGGGCAATTAAATCTCTGCTTTTAACTCTCATTTTTCAATTAGTTATTAACGAAAACGTTTGAAATTTTTTAGTGCTGTTAAATTATCTAAAATAGAGCAGATATTGTTATTTATGTTTACTAATTTTACTAAAATTAATGTGATATTATGCTGCATACAATAAAGAAAATTGGAGTGTTTACTTCTGGAGGAGATTCTCCAGGAATGAATGCTGGTATACGTTCGGTTGTTAGAGCTTGTGCTTTTCATGATATTGAATGTATTGGCATTTATAGAGGTTATGAAGGGATGATTGAAGGTGATTTTAAATCTATGGATGCTCGTAGTGTAAAAGGAATTATCAACAAAGGCGGTACGATTTTAAAGTCTGCACGCTCAAAAGAATTTAGAACTGTAGAAGGACGTAAAAAAGCTTATGATCAATTAAGCAAAGCTGGAATTGATGCATTTGTTGTTATTGGAGGTGATGGTAGTTTTACTGGAGCCATGATTTTTAGCCAAGAATATAATATCCCAGTAATGGGAATTCCTGGAACCATAGATAATGATATCTTCGGAACAACACATACATTAGGCTACGATACTGCTCTCAATACAGTTGTAGAGAGTATTGATAAAATTCGTGATACTGCAAGTTCTCATAACCGCTTATTTTTTGTTGAAGTAATGGGAAGAGATGTTGGTCATATTGCTTTAAATGTAGGTATTGGAGCAGGAGCTGAAGAAATATTAATCCCTGAAGAAGATTTAGGATTAGATCGACTTTTAGAATCATTAAGACGCAGTAAGCAATCTGGTAAGTCATCAAGTATTGTTGTTGTTGCTGAAGGTGAAAAAAAAAAAAAAAATGTATTCGAACTCAAAGATTATGTTGAAGAACATATGACAGAATATGAGGTTAGAGTATCTGTACTTGGTCATATGCAACGTGGTGGATCACCTTCGTGTTTTGATCGTGTATTAGCAAGTAGAATGGGAGTGAAAGCTGTTGAAAGTTTAATTACAGGACAAACCAATTGTATGGTAGGTTTAAAAGACGATGTCATGACTCTTACCCCTTTAGATCAAGCTGTAAAAGGAAAATCAAAAAT
>NZ_JBGCCX010000091.1:0-2759 GCF_045105015.1 Psychroserpens sp. | reverse complement strand
TAGAACCTTCTAAACCTACTCTTGAAGTATCTGATCACTTATGACAACTCCCACATTTTGTGTTAAAAGCGCACACACCACTACTACTTCCCGACCCATACAAACCCTCACAATCATTTCAAAAGGTATGTAAAGCATAGTCTTTCTCTAAAGGGGGTAATCCTATATATCTGTTTTTTAACTGATTTATATTTAGCTTTTTTATGCCACCACCCTCACCAGATACTGAAAAATAAAGGTTATCACTATTATCCGAGAAAATTCTTACTACTGCATTCGATTTATTTATATGTAGTTTCGTGGCTTTAACAACGTCAAAATCTGAATTTAAATCTAATCGAATACACCCTTTTTTTGTTCCAATAAATAGCAGATTTTGATGAGCAAATTTAAAGTCGGTAATATATATTTCTTCCCTAGGCAACTCAAAATTCAACCATTTGGTAGACTTGGTATTAATATTTAATCTTCCTATTCTTTGGTCGGCACGTATCCAAAGTTCATTTTGTATCACTACACATTTTCTTATATTAAAACCTTCATATAGAGTATAAATACTTGTTTCATCAAGTTTTAGAATACGCTGATTAGTTTCAACCAAAAAATTTCCATTAAAGAACAACCCGCTTCTTATGTATTCTTTTTTGTTTAATTTAACTTTAAAAATATGATGCTGTACTAAATTTTCATTTTCATCAAATTTTACGACTATAACCTCTCGACCAGTTGTGATATAAAGTTCTCCACTTTTACTTTCAGCGATATTTTGAATGATATCATATTCTACGCCTTTAAAAATAGAATCATAATAATTTTTAAATTTTCCAGTTGCTGGGTCAAAAACGTTAATCCCCGAATTGCGCATAGCAACCAAGATTTTTCCATTGTTACTTTCTAAAATCTTTCTTACACGATATCCTTTAAAGCCATCATTATTATCTAAATGATCTTTGTAGAACGAGAAATTTGTACCATCAAAAACGTTAACACCGTAAAAGGAACCCATCCAAATAAAACCATTAGAATCCTGAAATAAATCGGTTACATATTTATTTGTAGCTATTAAGTCTTTTTGTAAATCTTCAAATATCAGCCCCTCAACTTCAACATTATTATTCTGGCAATGCCCAAAACGAACAAAATTGAAAAGAAGTATTATGAAAAGACAAGTAAGGCGCAATGTATGCCGTAATTTAAGCAAATGAGACGTAAAGGTTGATAGTCTTAAAGATAGTTTTTTTTAAATAAAAATAAATATGATTTTAGAGTTTTTTTGTCAGTGTATAAATAACTCGGATTGCAGTAATAACCGCAATAGTAAAAGCACAGTGAAACAATAATCAAGAACTTTGGAACAATAGTAAAGAGGGGAATCATAAAGGAATCTTAACTTTGTTTTAAATCTTTAAATTATTAAGTCATGAAAACTCTAAAATCATATTTAACGTTCGTACTTTTTATTGCAATTCTTTCAATCTTATCCTGCAGTGATGATTCAGGGGAACCAACATTAGAGACGCCAGTTGCAGCATTCACAGTTTCTAATACTGCGATTGAGGTCGGTGAGAGCGTTCAATTTACCAGTACTTCAGAAGGTACAATAACATCTTATAATTGGGTCTTTGAGGGTGGAATTCCTGCAGCATCGTCAGAACCAAACCCAGAGGTTGTTTATAATACTCCGGGCGCTTACGATGTACAATTAACAGTTGCAAATAGTAATGGGTCTGATATAGAAATTGCTGATGAATATATAAGTGTTGACTGTACTGCTTGTTCTCAACAATGCCCAGAATTATGTACTGAACAACTAATAGAAGACCAAACTATTTCAGTAGGTGGAGTAGAAAGGGGTTATGATGTGTTTTTACCATCAGAGCATGATATTATGGAAGATTTACCTGTCATTATAAATTTACATGGTACAACAGGAACTAAATCACTTGAACGTTTTTTAACCGAGTTTGAACCTATTGCCGAAGAAAATAAAATAGTAATGGTTTTGCCGCAAGGCTCTGTATTACCTACATGTAATATAGGCTCTCAAACGCGTTGGAATGGAAACTTATTTGATACACCTGATGATATACAATTTATAAGTGATTTAATTGACCAAACTATTGAGGATTATAATGTAGATAGTGAACGTATATATGTAATGGGGCGTTCTAATGGCGGATTTATGGCTTATACTTTGGCCTGCGAATTAAGTGAGAAAATCGCAGCTGTTGCTTCTGTTGCAGGTGCGATGACTTATAACAATATGAATAACTTCTGTAATTCTGCACGAGTAGTTCCTGTTTTAGAAATCCACGGTACAGCAGACCAAGTAAATTCATATAATGGCTTTAATAATTGTGAAGGAAATTATGCAGGTGTAGATGATATTATTGATTTTTGGAGAAACAAAGCAGGATGCAGTTCTGAATTCGATGAGTTCCAATATCCAGATATTGATACTAGTGACAATTGTACTGCAAGACGATTAACTTATCAAGATTGCAACAATATGGTTCAGCTTATTATAATTGACAATGGCGGACATTCATACCCAGGAAGTAGTAGTTTTGAATCATATTATCAAGATTTTTCTAATATTTTATGGCCAATAAACTTTGATATTGAGGCGAGTCAAGAAATTTGGAGTTTCTTAAAAGATTTTAGTTTGTAATAATAAATATAGAATTTCTTAAAAGTATCTGACTGCTAATCAAGTAAATTAGATGCTTTTTTTATTACACCCAACGTGTTCGTGTATG